>CAMGMW010000068.1 GCA_946059285.1 uncultured Clostridia bacterium | reverse complement strand
ATTCTGCCGCTCTGACAACAGCATTTCTTTGTATCAATTCTTGGGTTTACATTTCGGCATAGATGCCGGCGAAGACCCAATCGGGGTTGCGCTGGATGTATTCGTTGTAGTAACTGATCTGGGCGGCAAGTGAATGCTTCATTGCATCCTTGTCACACGAAACACGTGCATATGCCGCAACCCGGAGCAGTTTTCGTTCAGCCAGCTTCATCGGCTGAACCAGTTGAATGGTGCGTTCCACTTGAGATACCCCCTTTCGTAGGTGGCATATTACCGTCAGAGGGCAGCTTTATCAAGTTAATATCGCGCCAGATACTGCGGGCGGATACACCAAACTTTTCGGCAACGATTGTATCAAATTTCTCGTAGTCCTCCGCCGTAATCAGGCCCGAACACAGCCATTGCCGGGCAATGCGCATCGTCGCCTGATAGCACATGAGAGCCTCTTCCTCAGCCATGCGCATCACCACCCTGACCATAACGATGGGCAAAATAGCATCTCTGGGAGCAGAACTTCCGCGGGCGGTTGCCGTACTGAAGGAACACTGTCCCGCAATGGAGACACTCAACCCGGGACAGATTCTTGCGTACCATCTGCTCCGGATGTGCCGACCACCATGCCATCCGGCACATTGGGGAGCAGAACCGCTTCTGCCGATGCCCGGGCGACTGCTTGAGTACAGCGTTGCACTGTGGGCAACGGTCTGTATGAACGGCTGCCGTTTGATCAAGTACAGGAGCCGCTGATACAGGGTTACGCTTGCAGTAGGACTTGACGGTATTAACGGACATGCCGAGCGCCGAAGCAATCTTTCCGAAACTGGCGCCGGATGCCCGGAGCTTAGAGATCTGCTCTTTTTGCTGCTGGGTCACACTCTTTCTCCATTCCAGAAGGCGTATTGGATGCTGCCTTCTGGCGATAAGCGAAGGAGAGTGGGGATTCGAACCCCCTCGGTGCACAAAATCGACATCATTTTCTGATGTTGATTCTGATAATACTCCTTATGAGAAAATCGGTACTGAGGTGCGCTCAATTGCGGATGAGATCCCTTTTGATATTCCCGAAACATGGGAATGGGTTCGCTGTTCGACCCTGGGCGAAATTGTCCGTGGAAGTGGAATTAAGCGGACAGAGACGGTACCGTGGGGAATACTGCATGCCAGTGCGGTTGCTGTCACAAAATATCTGATTCTGCGACGGCGTTGGATGAAGTAGGCAAACATGGAAACATCCTACCATCCATTACAATATTATACGTGGAAAGCCTTACCATGTCAACACAATTGAGCCTCAAAAAAGGCTATTTCACGTAATTTTCTCGCAAGAGTAACACGAGAAGCAGAAAAATCCCAGTGACGTATTGCTGCCGTATCAAAACTTCTGCAGTTTGTCGGCTGTGTTATAAGCCGTCAGAACTGCCGTCAAAACGCTGTGCTTTGCAAAAGATGAGTAAACAAATTGAATGTCATACCAAGGAGGTCAAAAACATGCCCAGACACGGAGAGAATATCTACAAGCGCCGAGACGGTCGCTATGAAGGACGTTATGTGGTAGGAAAAACTGCGACAGGAAAGACCAAATTCGGATATGTTTACGGTTATCAATATACGGAAGTACGGAATGAACTGCTTCGAAAAAAAACGGAGCGGCTCCCGGTAGGTGAAACAATGCTGAAGTGCCGCAGAATACTTCTGCGGGATTGGCTGCAGCAATGGCTTGAAAGCGAAGTGTCAGGCAGCGTGAAAGACTCTTCCTATCAGACATATCTCCGCCAGATTCAAACGCATTTGATCCCGAAACTCGGCCATTTTTTGCTGTCTGAGGTGACGTCTTCCGTAATTCGCGCATTTATTTCTCAGCTGGAATCTGACGAATTGGCTTATAGTACCGTAAAAGGAATATTCCGACTGCTGAATGCGGCGCTTCGCTGCGCTCAGGAAACGGATATCATCTCGCTGAACCCGTGCCGCAGGATAAAAATTCAGCCCCAGGAGGCTATGGAGCAACGGGTTTTGAGCCGTTCCGAGCAGGAAAAACTGCGCAAAGCATCGCTGAACCAGGATGATTTGCCCACTTTGCTTAGCCTGTACACCGGTATGCGCTTAGGCGAGGTGTGCGCGCTCAAATGGTCGGATATCGATTGGGAAAAGAGAACGATTACGGTACGAAGAACGGCGCAGAGAACCGCCAGGTTCGAAAATGGCACCGGTAAACGCACGGTGTTGATGATCGGAACGCCGAAGTCAAAGCGTTCGCACCGAATTTTGCCCATACCGGACTTTTTGTTTGTGATGTTGCAAAAAGCCTGCCGCGCTGCCGGCAATACGGATGCGTATGTTTTCGGAAAGGTCGGTCATGCGGCAGAGCCGCGCACGATCCAACGCCATTTCCAACGCAAAATGCAGGTATTGGGTTTTGCGCGGGTGCATTTCCATACACTTCGTCATAGTTTTGCCACACGTCTGATGGAACTGGGCATCGATATTCAAACGATCAGCGCCCTGCTTGGACATCAGTCAGCCAAAACAACGCTGGATTTCTACGGGCACAGTTTATCAGAGCGGCAGATTTACGCCGCCAGCCTGCTTGCCTCTTGCTGATAAGCCGTCAAAAGCCGTATGATGGCTCCTAAAAGTACGGTATAGCAAGGCTTTTTGCCCTGCCGCAAAGTCAGATATTTTGTGACATTTTCATGGATTTCGCATTTCATCAGAGATCAAACTATAAAAAGCCTGATTGCCCGCATTATAAGCAGACCATCAGGCCTTTTCGTTATTAGTTTTTATTGTGGATACTCACATTTCATTCCGTTTCTGAAACAGAACCCCATGTGTCCGTCATGTTGGATGATCACCTTATCCACCAGTGCCACGAACATTCCCGGTTCAAAGTCCGCGCACTCTTTCTGCTCTTCCAGCATATGAAGGAATATCTCGATGCGCCGCCGGCGTTCTGCCTTATCTTTTTTCTGCTCCGCAATGGTCCGGATTTTCTCGCTGAGCCTTGCGTGCTCGGCGAGCAGCGCCTCGTAATCGTTCTTAAACTCATCCTGATCCCTTTGCACCCGGGCGTTTTCATCCACCAGCTGCCTGACGCGCGCCGCCATGCCCAGCGCCTGATCCTGCAGCCGCGTGGCAGCCTTATCGAGTTCCATGGTATCAAAGGCTTCATCCAGCGCTTCGCGGCAGGCGGTCAGGATTCTGTCTTTCTGAGAAAGCATCTGCTGTATGACCTGCACGAAGGCTTTTTCCAGTGCCTCCTGCGTCACATGGGGCGTTGCGCATTTTGTTTCGCCCGCGTACTTATTGTTGCAGCGCCAGATCGTGCGCCGATATTCGTCCGTGCTGTGCCAGACCTTACTGCCGTAAAACGCGCCGCAATCCCCGCAAACGACGCGCGAGGCAAAGCAGCTTCTTCCGCTGTATCGGCCATTCAGACTTCTGCGCCACGCCAGCTCCTGCTGCGCCAGATCGAACACCTCCGGGCTGACGATGGCGGGATGGCTGTTCTGCGCGTAATACTTGGGCACCACGCTGCCGTCGTTTACCACAAAGGTTTTCAGAAGATAATCCGTGCAGTACGTCTTTTGCAGGATCGCGTCGCCCTTGTATTTTTCGTTGGTAAGGATATTCTCCACCGTGGATGTACCCCAGCGGGAGGTTTTCTTTCGCGCTTTCGCGATTTCTGCCTCGTTCTCACTCAGCAGACTTTTTCGGGAGGGGCAGGGAACGCCGGCCAGATTGAGTTCTCTGGAGATCATCGCCGGGGTTGCGCCCTCCAGAAAGCGCCGGAAGATGGTGCGCACGACGTCCGCCTCCGCTTCCACAACCTCCGGCGTTCCGTCCTTGCCGCGGCGATAGCCCATGAACTGTCCGTAGGGCATGGTCACCTTGCCGTCCGCGAAGCGCTTCCGCATCCCCCAGGTCACGTTTTCGGAAATATTGCGGCTTTCCTCCTGCGCGATGCTGGACATGATGGTCAGCAGCACCTCGCCCTTGCCGTCCAGCGTGTAGATGTTCTGTTCCTCGAAATAGACCTCCACGCCGTATTCTTTCAGTTTTCGAATGGCAGTCAGCGTGTCCACGGTATTTCTGGCGAAGCGGGAGACGCTCTTGGTGATGATCAGGTCAATCCTGCCCGCCAGCGCATCCTGAATCATGCGGTTAAAACCCTCGCGCTTTTTGGTGCTCACGCCCGTAATGCCCTTATCCGTATACACATCCACGAACTGCCAGTTGTCTGAAGTTTCCTTGGACTTGATATACTCGGTATAGTGCTTCACCTGCGCCTCATAGCTGGTCAGCTGTTCCTCGCTGCTGGTGGAGACACGGGCGTAAGCCGCCACGCGCCTGGGGCGCGCTGAAAAGGCAGGAATGTCGGATAACGGCTGAATGGTCGGCGGGATGACCCGAACCGTTTTGACGCGCGTGACTGTGGGTTCATAGGTTCTGGCTTCGCTCATTGTTCCTGCTCCTTCCTTTTCTGGTGCTGGATTCTGGTTTTCTCCGCGGCTTTCTGACGCTTTTCCTCATTCCAGCTGTCTTTGCGGGAATGGTCTTCCCAGAAGTGTTCCTCGGTGTGACCGTCCTGAAAAACAAACAGCACCCGGTTGCCCGGATGCATTTCGATATGATGAACGCTGTCCTCCGTATAAACCGTTCCCAGAGCGGAGGCAATCAGTTCTTTCAGAATGTCCTCAGGGATCTGCTTCGAAGCGCAGTACGCCTTGCCACG
Organism: uncultured Clostridia bacterium; assembly: GCA_946059285.1. The sequence goes on along the minus strand of CAMGMW010000068.1, from coordinate 1,906 downwards.
GTAATTGAACGTGCTGCAGATCCAGACCGGCGCGGCATACGGCGTGCCCAGCCGAGTGACCTTATATCGATATCTCTTTCCGCAGACGCCGCAGTAAATGCGGTCGGTCAGGGGGATTGCTTCTCTGCTATTGTTCCCAGACGGCGGCGTGCTCTCTTCGCCCGAAGAAAAATCTGATGCGGTCGCCTGAGATTTTTTCCTCTCTTTTGTTGCCTTACGCTGTGCCGTTCGCCAGGCGATTTCTCGCTGTACGGCGTCGAAGGTTTCCCGGTCAATAATCGGTTCATGATCCTCGCCCACAAAATACTGCGGCAGCTCTCCGCGATTGTGAAAACGCTTCTTTTCCACATGGTTGTTGGTGTAGAACTTCTGAAGCAGCAGATCGCCGACGTACTTCTCGTTTTTCAGCATTTCCATGACCACGCTGGCGTTCCACAGGCCGCCCAATGGCGCGGGCACGCCTTCCTCCGTCAAAAGCTTCATGATTTTCACGCTGCCCATGCCCTCCAGATACATCTGAAAAATTCGGCGAACCACCGCGGCTTCCTCCGGCTTAATGGCAAAGCTTCCGTTTCTTACTTTGTAGCCGTACATTCCAAAGCCCGTGGGAATACCCTGCTCGAATTTCTTTCGGATGCGCCATTTGCAGTTTTCGGATACGCTGCGGCTCTCCTCCTGTGCAAAAGAAGCGAGGATGGTCAGCATAAACTCACCGTCCCCGCTCAGCGTATCCAGCTTCTGTTCCTCAAAATAAACGCCTATGCCCAGCCCCTTCAGCTCGCGCACCGTATTCAGCAGCGTCAGCGTGTTTCGGGCGAAACGGGAGATGGATTTGACCAGAATCAGGTCGATCTTTCCTTCGCGGCATTCCTTCAGCATCCGCTGAAATTCCGGGCGCGTTTCCTTCGTACCGGTCAGACCAAAATCCGCGAATACCCCTGCGTACTCCCATTCCGGGTTTCGCTGGATCCGTTCGCTGTAGTAGCTGACCTGCGCCGCCAGCGAGTGCAGCATGGCGTCCTTTTCCATGGAGACGCGGGCATAGGCTGCCACGCGCTTTCGCACAGGCAGCTGCGCCGGTGCTTCCATGCGGGTAAGCGTCATTGTCTTCTCGTTCATATCAATCCGTCCCTTCTGACATTGTATCAATCCATCGGATCGTGATGCATATTACCGTCATATGGACGGATTATCAAGGGCTGTCGCGCAGATTTATCCTTTATTGTATCGGGTAAACCCGCCCATACCGGCGAGAATTTTCGCCCCAGAATTCCTTCGATTTGCCTGTATTCCTTTGGGGTCAGCAGGTTTTCTTCCATCAGGCGATTCATGATGGAGAGTGAAAGCCGGAAGCCCGCTTCCCGGTCAAACTGCTCTTGCGTCAGCATTGCGCTCATGCGCGTTCCCTCCAAATCTCGCTTTGATATAACAGGCGTGGCTGCAATATTTTTGTTCCCGCGAAGAACGAAACACACGCCCGCAGGAGAAACAGCGGCGGTCTGCGGCATTTTTCTCCATGTCCCGGTGGGCGTGCCACCAACGCAGCCTGCAAGAGTCCGAGCAGAAGCGCTTCGGCTTGCGATGGGGCTGAAGCTCCATTTTTTCGCCGCAGCACAGGCAGACCGTCTCTGAAAGAGTGGGGAGAGACGCCTGCGTGTTCGGCGCAATCGGTACGATGCTGTTTCTCTGACAGAAGGACTTCACTGTGTTGGCGGACAGTCCCAGTATCCGTGCGATCTCCGCACAGCTTTTTCCTGATTGTCGATAGCGGATAATGTAGTCCCGTTCAGCGTTTGTCATGAAAGCGTTCCTTTCCGATCAGCCTGATCTATACAAGAAAAGAGGCCGGATTGCTCCGGCCCCAATCGTGTCTCTTCCTATATAATATAATAGAGCTGTGCATCAC
>CAMGMW010000067.1 GCA_946059285.1 uncultured Clostridia bacterium | reverse complement strand
TCACCCGCCGCAGCGGTCAAAATAGTACAATACAGCTATGACAAATGATTTTGCAATTTTGCATTCATATTGTCAGAAGAACTTGGAGACGAGAATCCCAAGGAGAAGACGATGCATAGGTCTCCTTTTATAGCGCATAAACATTTTTACTGCAAGAGCACACACCACCCTACGGAATGATTACAACTGCTTGTAAACATCAATCAAATGGTTTATAATAGCAGACGCAACCGTTGTAAGCGCTGCAATGTGGCTGCTTTTGACAAAATAGAAAAGCCGTACAACGGTGCTAATAGGATTTAGCGTTGATGAAAGAGGGGCAATTTTATGTGGATATTGTATGCTGTGCTGTCCGCTCTGTTTGCGGGAATTACATCTATTCTGGCAAAATGCGGCATCAGAAAAACAGATTCCAATGTGGCAACGGCCATACGAACCATTGTGGTGCTGCTGTTTTCGTGGATCATGGTATTTGTGGTCGGCTCGCAGAAAAGTATTGCTGATATTGATGCAAAATCTCTTGTGTTTCTGATTCTCTCCGGGCTTGCCACGGGTGCGTCTTGGCTGTGCTATTTCCGGGCGCTGCAGCTTGGAAATATTAATAAGGTTGTGCCGATTGACAAGTCGAGTACGGTCCTGACGATTCTTCTTGCTCTCATTTTTCTCGGAGAAGGAATTACATGGCTGAAGGGCGTTGCCATTGCACTGATTGCCGCCGGCACTTTTTTGATGATTCAGAAAAAACAGTCTGAGGGCGAAACAAAAAGCAAAGCGTGGCTGATCTATGCGGTCTTATCCGCCGTTTTTGCGAGCTTGACCTCTATCCTCGGTAAAATTGGGATTGTCGGTGTGGAATCCAATCTTGGAACCGCCGTCCGCACGGGCGTTGTACTTGTCATGGCGTGGGTCGTCGTTTTCGCAACAAAGAAGCAGCACACGATCAAGGACATCCCGAAAAAGGAGCTTGGCTTCATCTGCCTGTCGGGGCTTGCCACAGGGGGCTCCTGGCTTTGCTATTACAGGGCATTGCAGGATGGCCTTGCCAGTGTGGTTGTACCGATCGACAAGCTTTCTATCCTTGTAACGATTGCGTTTTCTTATGTGGTATTTAAAGAAAAACTAACGACCAAAGCGCTAATTGGGCTTGCGGCGATCGTCGTGGGAACGGTTCTGATGATCATATAAAAAACACAAGACCTAAACGGCGAAAACCGAATGGGATGCGAAATACATCCGTAAAGCAAGTGCCTTCATTTTATACGATGCATGACTTGGGCAGGCTTACGGTGTATACGGATTCAAAAGGAATCATACCGAAAAGTGCCGGACATCGGCAGACTTACTTACCTCTTTGTGCTATGCTTCATCCGCGAAGTGCGAGATGGGATGAAATCTAAGAAGGGAAAAACCCCTGAACTCAAAGCCATAAATATTAAAAACGTATGGGACATTACAAAACTGAAAGTTGCCGATCACCAGACTGATTTCGTTGCACCAAACGGATACAGCATAATTGAAGCCTATGCGGTGCAAGCGTCCGGATATGTTGCGCTGCCTTTTGGTTTATATGAGAACGATGTCCCTGTGGGATTTGTCATGATCGGTTACGGCTCCATTGGCGACGATGAAGAGCCCCAGTTTGTAAAAGACAGCTATTGCATCTGGCGATTCATGATTGATGAAAGGTATCAGGGGAAAGGACTTGGAAAGGCTGCAATGGAAAAAACCCTTGATTATATACGGACATTTCCATGCGGTAAAGCCAGATTCTGTTGGCTTTCATATGAGCCGGAAAATACGGCTGCAAAGGCACTTTATTCCCGATATGGTTTTAAAGAAACCGGCAAAATGGACGGAGAGGAAGTCATTGCCATTCTCATGCTATAGATGGGAAAGTTTTAGCTTGTCAGAGACGCGAAGCCAGGAGCGTACATTTTAAAACTACATTCTGCCGGCAAACCTATGCTGAGAAAACAGCACCTGTATGGAAAGACCATACAGGTGCTGTTTTATGCGCACTGAGTGAACGCACCCGCGGTTTTCATACGGTACGCTTAAAAAGAATTGAAATATATTTTATTGGAGAAAGCACCATGCGTGGCGCCTCCTCCCCCCTAAGAATTAGTTTTCCGTCAGTTCTTTGCACGTCTGCCATGCTATCTGCGGACAAACCATTGGCGGCTGCATTGGGGAATGCTTGAAAGCTGACCCACAGAGATTGGTGTTTCGGTCTGATTCGAGGTTTTTTGCGGATTGCAGATTCTGCGCTTGACATATGTTTACCTGCGTGCTATTCTATCACTGAAGTTAACCGAGACTAACCGAGGTGAGAAGATGACACTGAAAGAATTGCCGGTAGGGAAGAGCGGCATCATTACCGCCGTCGGCGGAGAGGGCATTCTGCGCTGCCGTCTGCTGGACATGGGTCTGATTCCAAATACAAAGGTTACGGTACAGAAAATTGCACCGATGGGCGACCCGATGGAGATCCGGCTGCGGGGCTATGAGCTGACGCTGCGTTTGGAAGATGCTGCAAGAATTGAAGTGTTGCCGGAGGTGAGCGGTTGATGGTATTTGCATTGGTTGGCAACCAAAACTGTGGGAAAACAACACTGTTTAATCAACTGACCGGCTCGAATCAGCATGTGGGTAACTTCCCGGGCGTAACGGTGGACAGCAAGACTGGACAGATGCGCGGCGCAAAGGGCTGCACGGTGGTGGATCTCCCCGGCATCTATTCCATGCGTCCATATACCGGAGAGGAGATCGTCACGCGAGACTTCGTGCTGCAGGAAAAGCCGGACGCGATCATCAATATTGTAGATGCGACCAACATTGAGCGCAACCTCTATTTAACACTGCAGCTCCTGGAACTGCAAGTTCCGATGGTGCTTGCCCTGAATATGATGGATGAAGTGCGCGGCAATGGTGGGACCATCAATGTCAAGGCCATGAGTCAGGAACTTGGAATCCCCATTGTGCCCATTGCGGCGGTCAAGAATGAAGGTATTGACGAGCTGATTGAATGTGCTGTGCGGGAAGCCAAGGCACGCAGACGCCCTCCGCGGGTAGATTTCTGTGATGACGGACCGGTGCATCGCTGCATCCATGCGGTATCGCACCAGATTGAAGATCACGCCAGAGCAGCGGGGATCGCCCGCCGTTTTGCGGCGACCAAGTGCATTGAAGGTGACACGGATATCATATCGCGGCTGGATCTGAGCCAGAATGAGCTGGAGCTGCTGGAACACAGTATTGTGGAGATGGAGCATGACGGCGGCTTGGACAGAAACGCGGCCATCGCGTCCATGCGATATGCGTATATTGAGCGTCTGTGCGCTGCGACGGTAGTCAAGTGCCGCGAGAGCCAGGAGCATCTGCGCAGTCTGCGCTTTGACCGTGTTCTAACGCATAAGTATTTTGCGCTGCCGATTTTTATCGGTATTATGCTGCTCATTTTTTGGCTGACCTTTGATGTGGTAGGCGCTTTTTTGCAGGATCTGCTGGCAATGGGGATCGACAAGCTGGGCGCTTTGGTAGACAGTGCACTTACCGTTTACGGGATCAATCCTGTAGTACATAGTCTGGTGATTGACGGAATTTTTGCCGGCGTTGGAAGCGTGGTCAGTTTTCTGCCGATCATCGTGGTCATGTTCTTTTTCCTGTCCATTCTGGAGGACACGGGTTATATGGCGCGGGTAGCTTTTGTAATGGATAAGCTGCTCCGAAAGATCGGTCTGTCGGGACGGAGCTTCGTGCCGATGCTCATCGGCTTTGGCTGCACTGTTCCCGCGGTTATGGCGACCCGAACGCTGCCCTCCTCCCGCGACCGCAGACTGACAATTTTACTGACACCCTTTATGAGCTGCTCTGCCAAAATCCCAATTTATGCTGTTTTTTCAGCGGCGTTTTTCCCACAGTATGCAGCACTGACGATGGGGATTTTATACTTTGGCGGTATGGTGATCGGCGTGCTGATCTCCCTGCTGCTGAACAAGACGGTGTTTCGCGGCAATCCCGTGCCTTTTGTGATGGAGCTGCCGAACTACCGGATGCCCTCGGCGAAGAGCGTTGCGATGCTGCTATGGGACAAGGCAAAGGACTTTTTGCAGCGTGCGTTTACCGTGATTTTTGTGGCAACGCTGGTGATCTGGTTCCTGCAATCGTTTGACGCACGATTGAATTTTGTCACCGATAGCTCCCGCAGCCTGCTGGCGGCGGTCGGAAAATTCCTTGCCCCGTTGTTCCGCCCGCTGGGGTTTGATGATTGGCGGGTGACAACGGCATTGGTCACCGGCTTTACAGCGAAAGAGGCGGTTGTCAGCACGCTGGGCATCCTGCTTGGAACAGAAGATCTGGCCGCGGGATTGCCTGCGCTGTTTTCCACCGGCTCTGCGGTGTGCTTCCTTGCATTTACACTTTTGTACACACCCTGTGTGGCGGCAATCGCGGCCATCGGACGGGAGCTGGGCGGAAAATGGCGTGGCGCGCTGGTGGCGGTATTCCAATGCGTCGTAGCATGGATTGTGGCAGCCCTCCTGTATCAGGTCATCTGCCTGTTTGCGTGAGGAAAAGCAATGAATTGGCTCGATATTTTACTTGTGGCGCTGACAGGCGCTTGGTTGATCGGCTCAGTGATTTTCCTGTGCCGTCGCAAAAAAAGCGGATGCTGCGGTTGCTGCGCGGAATGCGCAAAACAGTGTGCGGACAGCAAAAAGTGACAGGATTGTCATGCAAGCGACGTAATGATGTGGTAAAATCGGTTTGTTGGTGTGCTATTGCGCAACAAGCGGCGCATAAGCTATAGCATCACCGTCAAAGGGAGTTGATGATTTGAATATCATAGAATGGCTAAAGGTTGTAATCCTCGGCATTGTGGAGGGCATCACGGAGTGGCTGCCCATCAGCAGCACCGGGCATCTGATTTTGACGGATGCTCTGCTTCCAATGCAGCAGTCAGAAGCGTTCAAAGAGATGTTTACCGTTGTGATTCAGCTCGGTGCGATTTTGGCAGTGGTGGTGCTGTACTTTAAAAAGCTTTGGCCCTTTCACTGGAAAAGACAGGAGACAGGTTTTCGACGTTTATGCGATACTGATAAATTTGTCATGTGGCTGAAGATAGCGGTATCCTGCCTCCCTGCTATTTTGGTGGGTGTACCCTTTGACGATTGGTTTGACGAACATCTGTACAATCCCACCGTGGTTGCCCTCATGTTAATCCTTTATGGGATTGGCTTTTTGATCGTTGAGCGGTACAATAAGCGGCGCACGCCTCGTATCCGGGAACTTTCAGAGCTTCGTTGGACCGACGCCCTGCTGATCGGAGTGTTTCAGGTGCTGGCGCTGGTTCCGGGGACTTCCCGTTCCGGAGCGACCATTCTCGGTGGCATTCTAATCGGTGCATCGAGAGGACTGGCGGCGGAGTACACTTTCTTTCTGGCCATTCCTGTGATGTTCGGCGCGTCTTTGTTCAAGCTGGTGAAGTTTGGTTTTGCCTTTACAGGGACAGAACTGGCGGTATTGCTGGTGGGTATGGCAGTTGCATTCGCCGTCTCCGTGGTTGCGATAAAGTTTTTAGTGGGGTATATCAAGAAACACGACTTTTCCGCCTTCGGCTGGTACCGTATCGGCTTGGGCATGTTGGTATTGCTTTACTTTTATGTTATCAAATAATGCGTACTGAACAACGCAAAAAGCCTTGAAAGCTAAGGCTTAACAGTCGTAAGGAACTATTTGCCTTGCGGTTAGGGCAGAGAACGGTGTGACCGTAGAGGTCACGCCGTTTTTCTGCGTCCAAGGGTAGATTCTGCAATCATGGGTTCTGCCAGTATGAGAATTCCACCTCGTCCACGAAGTTGAAGAATATCTCCACCTTCTGCCTGCGCTTGCCGCTGGACTTGTCCGGCGCACCCTTTGCGTCCTCGCTCGAAGATGGGATAACGAACCGCGCCCCATCCGTCCTCGCGCTCCGGCTTTTTGTTTCTTTCCGCAAAGTCATAACTACTAGTAAACTAGACTGTTTAAAAAACATGACAGACTCTTTCCTTGTTCACATCTCTATGGTATAATTAAAATAAGAAAACATGACAGGAGGGAGCTATCTGGCAGGCGCAATGCCCGAACACAACCTGCTGACGCTGGACTACTGGCAGGATAGTGTCAGCTATGAGGGAAAAACAGTTCCCAGCGCAACCGGAGCATTGCACCCCTGTACCGCACCGCGCAGAACGCGCCTATCGCCGAGCCGCGGATAAGCTGCTCATGGAATCCGGTATGATCCACATCGTGACCCTGAAACAGACCGAACGCCGGGAAAAGGGCAAAATAATAGCCGCCGCTGCCTACCTGTATCAGGCGGACAACGACGGCGAATGGGGCGAGCTTTGGTTTGACTCTGAAAACGGCGTAGCGGAGATCGTCCGGTTGGCGGAGTGGGAGACGGTAAAGTCCGTAAGGACGGCAATTTGATATATTCAGTGCTTGCCAGCGGCGAGACTGCTGAAATCCGTCGTTGTGCCGTTTGAATTGGAGGCACTTGGAAAATAGATTTCTCACAGAAAACACGATACTGGTACTCAACAATGAGAGCACAACCACATAATGTTTGTTAGGTTATCTGTTCAGTGAAAGAAAGAATAGTCAGAGGTATGTATTATGCCAAAATCAAAATGGAATCTGAATACTATTTACAT
>CAMGMW010000066.1 GCA_946059285.1 uncultured Clostridia bacterium | reverse complement strand
GACTATCATCGGAATACCGTTATCGTATACTCTGTCGGCATTCAAGTATTCCGCCGTGTGATCCTCAAATGTTTTACCGTCCGCCGCATAGCGGTATACCTTCTTAAAAAGCGGATACTGCGCATTGTCAAGCGTTGCGGACGAGAACGGCACGGCGCTTATTTTGTATCCGAAACCGTCTTTTAAGTACATACTGCCCATCTCGCCGTCATAGGTCAGCTGCCAATACCGCACATCTTTCCCGGGCAGAGTTCCGATCTCCTGAATATTTTTCCCGTTGGCAAGCAACGAGTTAAAATTTGCCTGATACAGCTTTCCGTCAGCCACCACGAGATCGTTAATGGTTTTACTGTAGCCGTGATCCAGATTACAGTCGAATTCGGCGTATTCGTGAATGATGTTTTCTCCGCCGAGGAACTTTTTATAATCCGATTGATCGTACGGTATGCCGCGTTCTTTTAAGAGCACCTGCTCAAGATTTATCGGATCCGCCTGCGTTGTTTCGCTCTGCGAGGTCTCCGGCTCGGTGCTGACGGCTTCCGACGGTTCCCCGGCGGGCTCTTTCGCACAGCCGCACAGCGTCATGCTTATAAGCAGAAAAATCGCTGATAATCGGTGCAGAAAATGATAGTTAAGCCTTTTGCTTGAATAAAAGTATTTGCGGCGCATCGGCTGCTCCCCCTTATTGATTTTCATAGCTGAATGTAAAGTCGGTGATCTTCGGGCTGCTCCATGTCGTAAAGTCGATGTCCAGCGGCGAGAACAGCTTCAGTGCGCATAGGGACACGCTGTTTTTCTTAATCTCTATATCGACATCAAAGCACTTTTCAAACAGCATTCTGTCGCCGTCTGATACCGAAATATCCATTCCGGTGAGCTTAACATCCTTGTCCGTGCCGTTTGACGCATATACCGTAAGGTTCAGGTTGTCGTTTTCGTCCATATACATTTCCGTAACCTTGCACATGACGGTGTCCTCATAGAATATCGCCGTGTTGTACGGATCAAACGGGATAAAGAACTTTGCCCACGCATAGCCGCCCTCCTTTGCCCAAAGCCCTTCGGGAGTAAATCCGGCATTATCATATTCCGACTGCAGCCGAGAGCGGACATCGTCGTTCCATTCCAATTTCCAGCCGTCGTCCGCGTGCGTCATGATCGTTGACAGATAGACAGATTTTTCTTTTTCCGTCGGATAGTTTTCGGGTATCTGATAATACAGCGCCGTGAACCAAACGGAATCGCCGTCCTGTGCCGCAATGGCGATCAGGCTCTTGCCGTACTCACGGAATTTATCAAAGGAGGTGCTGTAATACTGATCAATGACCGCGTCGTCCGTGTTGCGGAACAGCTTTGCAAACGCCTTTTTGTCCTTGCCGGCATACTCGATCAGCTTATCCGTGAGCTGCTTTGCTGTTTCCTCAATAGATGAATCATCGTTTTCCTTAGTATCTCCGCCGTTCGGCTTTGTCGTGCTGTCGGGCGTTTTATCCGTATCCGACGGAGTTTCAGAACCGTCGTCTTTTCCCGCCGGCTCGGTCTGCATCGTACCGGGCTTCGGATTGCTGCCGTCGATTGCGCCGTAGAGCGTCGGCACTCCGAGGCTTGTAAGTATGCAGACAATCAGCCCGCAGGCGATCAGTCCGCTTGTAAAGGCGGCAAGTCCCTTGCCGTTTTTCTCGGGATTTTTGCCCTTTGTCACGGCGTTCTTTACGCCGAGCAGCAGGGAGTTATTCTCCGATACCGCCGAGCAGAACAGCAGCAGCGACAGTGACAGCACAAAGGCATACGGCAAAAACAGCGACAGAACGATTGCGGCAATAAAGAACCACAGTGCCGGAGGTTTCAGGCGTACCATATTGCAAACGGCGCTTTTCAGCCGCCCCGCGAAGCCGCCGCGCTTGATTTCGGTGATCAGCTTACTGACCGACACCATCAAAAAATAGAAGAACAGGGCGGCAAAGATCTGATTGACAATATTGTTTTTTGAAAACAGCGTGTTGGCAAACACGGCGGTGATGACCGCCGAGGCAAGCGCCATTACAAGCCTCAGTATGAGGCTCGGCCAGAACCGTTTGCCCTCGTATGAGCTGATTATTGCGTTAAACGCATTGGAAAGTATGTTTTTCAGTTTCATCCGTCCCACCTCACAGTACCGCTTTCAGCACGGCAATAATCACTGCGGCGCTCACATTCACGGCAAGGGCTATCAGGAAACCTTTCAGCGCTTTTTTGTAAGAACGCTTTCCGGCGGACGCTTCTTCCCGCTCGCTTTCGGGGAGGACGAATTCACGCTTGCCGATGAGCATATCGGCGATCCATTGTCGGTTTTCATCGGTAGCCGCAAACACATGAATGAACATCTGCGGAAAGCTGTCGGTAGGCGTAAAAACCGTACCGGCAAAGGAGTATCCGTTACCGTCAAGTTCAATCACCGCACCGTGAACAAAGCCTTCTTCTCTTCGCTCGATCTGCAGCTGAATATCCGGTTCCCTCAGAGCCGTTTCAACGCACGCCCGCAAATACAGCTCCGCTGCAGCAAGATCAAACGGTCCGGAAACCGTCAGCTCACCGCGGAAAGCGTCTATGCGGAGCCATGCACCGTCCATGAGCAGAAGATAGGTGTCGCCCGTACCGTCCTTTTCCTGCATTCGCACCCGATAGCATTTCTTCGGACAATACAGTGCCGATATAAAGAGGTTCATCGAGGCGGTCGGCTGCAAGCCTTCCGCTTCCGCGGTAAGCAAGCCCTGCGCAAGCAGATTTGCGTCCAGCCCCTCTTTCAGTTCGGAAGGCATAGCCTTCTTCAATCCCAGAATGGCGGACTGCAGGTCGTGAATCGGAGAAAGAGCGTCCGCCGTCAGTCCGAGCAGCTCGCCGAGACGGTCTATAGCCAAATAGGACAGTTTTCTTACCTGCATCTTACATTCCTCCCTTCGTTCCGGTCGTGTAGAAGTCTTTCACAGCCGAATTGAACCATTCGACATATTGCTCAGCCACGCGGCTGCCCTTAATCATCTCATTTGCCGTATCACCCATATTGCCGAAAATACCCCATCCGAGACCGTCTTTGCCGAAGACGCCGACCGTCGTATCCTTGATGCTTTGCCAGCTGCTGACCAGATCCACGGCATCGGAAAAGTTCTTGATATTCTCGCCGTAGGCGCCGTCGGCGATCCGCTGCGTCAGCTCCTCACGGGTATATACAACGCTTGGATCAAAGCTTGTATTCACATGCAGCTCTTTATTGCGGGAGTACATATAATCCATAAAGAAATCCGCCAGATGCTCGGCATTGCCGCCCATGCTGACTGCGTCCGCCGCCGTAGAGGTGCCCATTGCCAGACCGGAAACGGCATCCCATATTCCGACGGCGGGAACACTGTCGGTAGCCATGCCGAACGCCGTTCCCACAGACAGCGAGCTGACAAAGGCTTTGTTCCACGCTTCATCGGCATTCCCGGTCTCGTTATATACATCCAGATACTTCTGGAATGCCTTGCCTGCGGCGACTACGCCCTTCATCACCTTGCCGACGCCCCCCATTTTCTCAAACGAGTTGGAAAGCAGGTCGATACTGTCACTGCCCATTTTAGACCACTGCTCGGCGGTCATTCCCCAATAGGTTTTCGGAATTTCCGGAACAGGCTTTTTCTTATCCGGCATTGTGCCGGTGTAATGCGCAACGCCGGCGGTTATGCCGAAGAACAGCAGGAGACTTGCGGTAAGTGCACCTTGCTCAAGAACCTTCTTCGGGCTCCACGACGGCTCGCCCTCGCCGTATTCGCCGAGCCTGCCGCCGGTGGAATCGTCCACATCCTTGTCGGTGGAGGCAAGGTTTCCCTTATAATCGCCGCTGCTTTTGAGATTCCAATGAGAGGTGAATTCTTTCACCTCGCCGCTCATCATGGCGACCGCGTCGCCGTAGGATTTGAAATACGGCTTGCCGTTGTCGTCAAGCGCGGGAGTCAGCGCATCATTTTTATTGATCAGCGTGTCGAGCAATGTATAGGTCGTGCTGCCTTTTTTAGCATATAGCGTGATACCGAGGATCTTATCGTTGTCGGAGAGGTCGCTCAGATACTGAAAATCCTCCCAGCTCTGATCCGTCATACCGATATCGTAGTTGCCCAGCACCGTATCGTACCAGCCGAACGCCGTGAAGTCGATAAAGGTCATATTATCGGGCAGCTTGATATCTCGCAGCGACACACAGCCCTCAAACGCACCCATGGCTATCCAGTCAAGCTTTGGCATTTCGGGTATGCTTTTCAGCGAAACATCATTTTGAAACGCGTATTTTTCTATGTATTCAAGGCTTTTACAGCCCGAAATTTCTTCAAGGTTTACCGAGCTTAAACGGCGTATACAGGTAACGTTATCATTGATATACACCTTTTTGAGGTTGTGATCCTCAATATCTACACCGATTATTTTTACCTTTCCGTACAATGGTATAGTTACCGTTTCGGGAACGGCAATTTCGGTTTTCTGACCCACATAGGAAACATAGCCACAAATCTCGCCTGTCTTGTATTCCGCCATAAGATCGGTCACAACCCATTCGCCGAGCATAGAATAATCGTAGCTATACCATTGGGACGAATAGTTCACCCTCGATCCGGCAAGCTGCCCCTCCTGCTGCCGTTTCATATAGTAGATACGGGTCATATCTCTGACAGTATCCCACGCCGGATCATCAGCGCTTGTAGGCTTGTTTATCATTTCGGACATACCGGTATAGAAGAATTGATAAAACGCAAAAGCGCCCGGCATATCCCAATGTGCAAGGGGATCTTTTTCATCAGGTTTCTTTCCGGAAACAGTCGTCAGCGCCTTTCCGGAAGTTCCGATTAGACACCCATTTTCGTCAACCTGAAACAGATCCGGCTGTTCTGTAACAGTTGAAGTGCCGACAGTATAATTTCTTTGCGGCGCATTATCCGAATCGTCCTTCGGCGGATAGTAGTAACCATATGCTGCCATACCTGCAACCGTGTTGTTTGCTACAAACTCCATATAATCTTTAAGGCTCTTTCCCGTGGACGAGCCATCGTCATATACTTCGCCCTCACCATTCCATTTGGCGCCTTCTTTCCATGTGGAGTAGCAGGTAGGGCAATAATATGTATATACATAACGTAGTTTGTTCCCGACCTTTTCAATAATACCGGGGACGGTGTAACGCCCGTCGTCCTCAACCTCCGCATAGTATTCAATCATTTTGTCGCCGTGACCTGAGCAACGATAATTAAGCCCCGGCACTTTGGCGGCGTTGCCGTCGGTAAGCCCGTAATAATCCTCGGTCAGTACGGTATGCCCGCTCTCCCTTGCCGACGCGGTTATCGGCAGGAGCGACAGAAGCATAACCGCCGCAAAGACAGCGGTCAGCAGCCGCGCCCGATGCTTTTTATGATTTTTGTATTTCATATGCGTTCCTCTCCTTCTTAAAGGCTGAGTATATCGGCTTATATTCACTGCCTTTGCTTATAATTATATTGGAGGATAGCTGTGCAGTATATAAGGGAAGTCCGCCAATCTGCCGAAAATGGGGTGGCGGAACTCCGCCATTCTTAAAAATCAGGGCAAAAAGCTGTTTTTCACTCTGAAAATGGTATAAAAAATCCGCCTTCCGTTTTAGGGAAGGCGGCAGAGCAGATTCCGAGATCAAAAATTATTTATTGTAAAGATTGAGTAGCCCGACACGGGATTTGACACCGGTTTTTTCATAGATAGCGGAAATATACCGTTCCAAAGTCCGTCTGGAGACATACAGATTTTCGGCAATCGTCTGAACGCTGTCCTCCGTATTGACAAGGCAGCCGAACACCTCAGCTTCTCTTTCCGTAAAAGAAAACAATTCCGTGAATTTTTGCAGCTTTTCTTTCTCGCTGACGGTGTTGGTTGCATCTGTAATGAGCTGTTCCGCAAATGCTTTCTTTTGAAAGGTATATACAACCGCCACAGTGCTGACAGCCACAAATAAGAACAGCACCAGAACAATGACGGCAATACTGCTGTCATAGGACAGCAGGGCTAAAACAGGGTTGGCAATGAGAGCGGCTGTAATATTATTCACCGCACGCCCCATGCCTGCCCACAGCTCAGGTATTCTCATATGGCGGGAAAGCTCCATAAAGCCGGAGGTAAAGAATACCGCAAAAAAGCCCGCTGACAGGTAGAAAACAATTAAGCCCACCAAAAATGAACCGCCAAATTTCAGCACGACAATACATATCGTGGACAGCACCATCACGCAGTACATGACAAGTCCCATATATTTTCGGTTCTTTATGTCAAATACAAATCCCGCCGCCAAACCGCTTAAAGCAAGCAGGATTCTCGGCCACTGTCCTATGTCAACTGTTCCGCCTGCGTGGACAAGAGTCACCGCATTGTCAAGCGTGCTGAAAATACAGGTCATCAGCACGACAAGCAGAATCATAAGAATACCGACTGTTGCTCCTTTTGCGGTTTCTTTGGTATTACTGTCTCTCTTGTCTTCATCCGGCGAAGCTTCAACTTTATGACCGCCGTTTTCACAATAAATGCGGTCGTTCTTTATCAGCATCCAAACAAGCAGCATTAAAAACACCGATAAAATGATTGCCCCCACAACCTCCGAGCGAACAAGATTGTTGTTTGCAAACTGGAGCAGGATACCCAGCGCGTAGGAAATTCCTACAGTCCTTGCCAAGTACCTGTCTGTTTTCATCATACGCATGGAAACATAAAACACGCCGCTGCCGAGCAAGCCGAGAAGCAGGAATAATACAAGTCCGGTTGTGAAGGTCGCTGAATAAGCAGTACCCATACAGATAAAGGCTATGCACAAAACGGATGAA
>CAMGMW010000065.1 GCA_946059285.1 uncultured Clostridia bacterium | reverse complement strand
CGGAGCCGATGCGCAAAGACCGGATTTCAATCGCATGCTGAAAGATGCCGAAGCAAAGCGCTTCCAAATCATTCTCTGCAAAACCCAGTCCCGTTTTACCAGAGACATGGAGCTGGTGGAAAAGTACATTCACGGAAAATTTCCGCTCTGGGGCATCCGCTTTGTGGCGGTGGCAGACAACGTGGATACGGATATCAGGGGCAATAAAAAAGCCCGCCAAATCAACGGACTCATCAACGAGTGGTATTTGGAGGACCTGTCCGAAAACATCCGCATGGTATTCGACGACAAGCGGCGGCAGGGACAGTACATCGGAGGTTTTCCGATCTATGGCTATCAAAAAGACCCCGGGGACAAGCACAAGCTGGTCATTGACGAAGAAGCGGCGGCGGTGGTGCGGCAGATTTATGCATGGTATGTGTCCGGCATTGGCATCCAGCACATCGCCGGACTTCTCAATGAGCATGGCTATGACAATCCCACAAAGCATAAACAGAAACTCGGCATGAGCTATATCAATGGAAGCGGCAGGGGCAGCGCGGTCAACGAAAACGGTCTATGGAACAAGCTGACAGTTTCACGTATTCTGCACAATGAAATGTATACCGGTGTGATGGTGCAGGGGCGCAGAAAAAAGGTCAGCTACAAATCCAAGCAGATGGTGGATGTACCGGAGGAACGGTGGTTTAAGGTGCCGGGCACCCACGAAGCCATCATCGACGCGGAAACCTTTCAGCGGGTGCAGACGATGCTGCGACCGCATATGAAAACAGACGGAATGGGAGAATACCATGTGCTGTCCGGTCTGGTCAAGTGTGCCGACTGCGGCAGCACCATGAGCAAGACTGCCAACAGCTACAAGGGCAACCAGCGGACGTATCTGCGCTGCCGCTTGTCTGTCGCAGGAAAGGGGAGGGGCCTCTGCACCAGACATTCCATTCGGTTCGATCTGCTGCTTGAACTAGTGACAAAGCGATTGCGAGCGCTTGTCGCACAATATTATGAGCTGGGCAGCCTCCGACGGTTTGAAGTCAAGAAGCAGCAAAGCAGCAGAACAGCGCAGCTGCAACAGGAATTGCAGTCCCTGGAAGTGCAAATCAATAGGCGCTCCGCAGCACTGAAAGCGCTGTATCTGGACAGGATCTCGGGTCTCATATCGGAAGAGCAGTTTGACACTTTAAACAAGGAGTTCCTGAGGGATCAGGAGACCATGCTCCGCCGTCAGACAGAGATTCACAAAGAACTTGGCTGTCTGGCGGAGGCAAGCGAAAGCAGCGACGCGATGGCGGAACACATAGAAGCATTGATGAAGATGGAGCCAATCCCCAGGGATTTGTTCGTTATGGTGATCGAAAAAATCGAGATTGGGGAAAAGAACATAGCAACCGGCGAGCAGGCAATCAGAATTCATTGGAAATTTTGATTGCCTGCTCCACTTTTATGGACTTGGTAACCGCCACATGCGGCGCGGTGCCGTCGGCAAAAGCAATGCCGAGCGACGGGATCAGAACGGCATCGAGTGACTCCAAGTCAGAGGAGCAGAGAATATAGGACACGTCCAGACCGCGGGCTTCAGCGGCAGAGCCGATCTTACGCATAAATGTGGATTTTCCGCAGCCGGAGCCACCTTTGATGATCGTCAGACGATCGACCTCTTCCAGTAACGAAGTGTAATAGGAATAAAAACCGTGGGGCGTGCATGCACCGAGAAAATAAGTAGTATTCATATCAAACCCTCCAAACAATCAGTCCCTATGATTTATGCTGCCGGGGAGCAACTTGTGTCAACTTGACAGCAAGTGGCACAAAAAGCCATGACGCCGTATAGACTGTATTGCGAGCAAAGCAAGGGGGTATCCATATCACATTGAATCGATTGCCGGTCGGCAAAACGGGACGTGTCTGCGCATTGACGCTGACCGGAGCGACCCGACGCCGGCTTTTGGACCTTGGTCTGATCGAAGGTACAAAGGTGGCTTGCATCCGCCGCAGCCCGGCGGGGGATCCGATCCTGTATTACTTTCGGGATACAATGATCGCACTGCGCAATGAAGACAGTAAGCACATTACGGTGGAGGTGGTTGACCCGTGCGAGTAGTGGCGCTTGCAGGCAACCCGAATGTGGGAAAGAGCACCGTTTTTAATGCGCTTACCGGCATGAACCAGCACACCGGCAACTGGTCCGGCAAGACGGTGGAGCTGGCGCAGGGGAATTACCAGTATAAAGGAACGGAGTATTGCTTGATCGACCTGCCGGGGACATATTCTTTGGTCAGCCGTTCGCAGGAGGAGGCTGTGGCTGAGCAATTTATACGCGAGGGCGGCGCGGACTGTACCGTTGTGATTTGTGACGCAACGTGTCTTGCCCGGACGTTACAACTGGCATTGCAGGTCATGGAGCTGACGGAGCATGTGGTAGTCTGTGTCAATCTGATTGACGAAGCAAAGCGGGCAGGCATACACATCGCAGCAGAGCGGCTCACAAAAGATACCGGTGTGCCGGTGGTACTGACCTCAGCGGACCGGGAGGAAGGACTGCAATGTCTGCAAGAAACAGTGCGCAATGTCTGCGACGGTGTTACACCGCTGCAGCCGCAACGCCTGGGCTGCGGCATCTGCGGGGAAACAGAGTCGGAGTCCGATGAAATCGCTCGGGAATTTGTACTGCGGGCGGAGCGGATTGCGCGGAATGCAATTACGGAAACGGAGCGGCACGGACGACCACTGACGCAGCGGCTGGACCGCGTGTTTTTACATCCCGTTGCCGGCTATGCGGTGATGCTGGCACTGCTGTTCGGGCTGTTTTGGATCACGATCAAAGGGGCGAACTATCCTTCCGCGGGATTGCAGTGGTGTTTTGACCGCATCGGAGCGTGGCTGTTAAGGGGAGCGAATGCGATCGGAATGCCGGAATTGGTGAAAGGCGCGCTTCTGGACGGGGTATACGCCACGACGGCACGCGTCGTGGCAGTCATGCTGCCGCCGATGGCGATTTTTTTCCCGATTTTTACGATCCTGGAGGATTTCGGATATCTGCCTCGGGTGGCATTTCTGCTGGATCACGGCTTTCACCGTGCGGGTGCCTGCGGAAAGCAATCGCTGACCATGTGCATGGGCTTTGGCTGCAATGCTGCGGGAGTGGTTGGATGCCGTATCATTGATTCGCCGCGGGAACGGCTGATTGCGGTCCTAACCAATGCCTTTGTGCCCTGCAACGGGCGATTCCCGGCACTGATTTTTTTGATCACTATGAGCTTTGCGGGGAATTCGGCTTTGGCGGGTGCGGGGATTCTGACACTGTGTGTTTTACTGGCTGTGGCTATGACCTTGGCGGCATCAGCCTTTTTGCATAAAACCGCGTTGCGGGGCGCGGCATCCTCCTTCGCGCTGGAACTGCCGCCCTATCGCAGACCGCATATTTGGCAGGTGCTGGTCCGATCCATCAAGGACAGAACGCTGTTTGTACTGGGACGTGCGGCGGCTGTGGCCGCGCCGGCGGGGCTTGTGATTTGGTTACTTGCCAATTTGCGGGTCGGTGATGCAAGCCTGCTGCAATATGGCGCAGCCTTTCTGGAAAAACCGGCGACGCTGCTGGGGATGAACGGGGCGATCCTGCTGGCGTTTATTCTGGGGAGTCCTGCCAATGAGCTGGTGCTGCCGATTCTGATTATGATTCTGACGGCCGGCGGTACTTATGGCGCAGAGAGCAGCAGCGCAATGACAGAAGTTTTGTCACGCTGCGGCTGGTCATGGCAGTGTTCCCTGTGCACGATCGTGTTCTTCCTGTTTCACTGGCCCTGCACCACTACGCTGATGACCATTCACAAGGAAACAGGCAGCAAAAAGTGGACGATGATGGCGGCGTTGCTTCCGACCTGCTTCGGTATCGTACTGTGCATGTTGTTGTCCCTGCTGCTGCGCTTTTTCTCATAAGGTCTCTTTCAAAAAATTTGGGACGGGGAAATTCCCTGTCTCAAATTTTTTATAAAAGAGGGGAATATACGGCTGAAAACGTACACGTTGGTGTTTTCGCAGACCGCGGGAACAGAACAGCCGCTCAAGCAACGCATTGTGAGGCTCGTTCGTGAACGGGATTGTAACAAATTGTTTACAGACCGTTCATTGCAATTCAGCCGTTGGACGGTTATACTGTAAATGCTTCAAAAATGAACTTTCTTACATTGAATGAACTGGAGACTTCATAATGCAGAATAAAAGCATGATATCCCTTTTTCATGCAGCTCTGGATTTGTACGTCACCACATGCAAGCCGATTTGCGAAAAGTTGAATATGGCGCAGCCTGCGTTTGACATCCTGCTGTTCCTCGCCAATAACCCCGAGTACCATACTGCAAAGGATATTACCCGCTTCAGAGGGATCAAGCCAAATCTTGTATCCTTTTATGTAAAGAAGATGGTCCGAGACGGCTTTTTAAAAAGGGAATCCGTTCCGGGCGACAGAAGAAAAGTAAAGCTGCTTTTAACCCCAAAGGCTGAGCCGATTATCGCAGAAGGACATATGGCGCAGGAAGCATTCTTCTCTACCTTGAAGGAGGGCATGACAGAAGAAGATATTCAGCATTTTGAGAGGTGTATTTCTTTGCTGGAAAAAAACATCACTTCCGCAAAGGAAAAGAACAGAAAGAATGGTGTTACTGAGCAATGAAATTTCTCACAATACTTCTGGTAACCTTTTTTGCCGGCATGGGGGCAGGGCTCGGTACGGGCTTTGCAGGGATGAGCGCAGCAGCGGTAATCACACCGATGCTGGTGACCTTCCTTGATATGGACCCTTATATGGCCGTCGGCATTGCGCTTGCCTCCGATGTTCTGGCAAGCGCCATATCTGCTTATACCTATGGCAGAAACCATAATCTTGATATCAGGAACGGACTTGTGATGATGGCAAGCGTTCTCACCTTCACGGTGGTCGGCAGCTTCGTATCCAAGCTCGTCCCGTCTACCGCGATGGGAAATTTTTCCGTGTTTATGACCTTTTTGCTCGGCGTTAAATTCATCGTTAAGCCGGTCATGACTACAAAAGAGGCGATGCAGTCGGTTTCGGTGAAGAAAAGGATCATCCAATCGATCCTTTGTGGTTCAATCGTTGGGTTTATTTGCGGCTTTATCGGTGCCGGCGGCGGAATGATGATGCTTCTCATTCTTACGAGCGTCCTCGGCTATGAATTGAAAACGGCTGTCGGTACAAGCGTGTTTATTATGACCTTCACGGCGCTGACCGGCTCTGTTTCCCATTTTGCCATTGTCGTAAAGCCGGAACTGTTGGTTTTGGCGCTCTGTATGCTGTTCACGCTCATCTGGGCAAGGATTGCTGCGAAAATTGCGAACAAAGCAACGCCGAAAACGCTCAACCGGGCGACAGGGATGGTGCTGGTAGCGCTTGGCGTCGTGATATTCGCCTTTTCCCTGATCAATTAGTTTAGTTTGGAAGGATACGTTATGGGACAATTTGTAGAATTTCAGAACGTCAGCAAAGTATATACGATGGGCGAAGTCAAAATTAACGCGCTTCATGAGGCGAGCTTCACCATTGACAAGGGCGAGATCTGTGTGATCGTTGGTCCTTCAGGCGCGGGCAAAACAACGCTGCTGAACATTCTCGGCGGGATGGACAGGCTGAGTTCCGGTCAGGTGCTGATTGACGGCGAGGATATTTCCAAATATTCAAGACATCGGCTGACGACATACCGCAGGTATGATGTCGGGTTTGTATTTCAGTTCTATAATCTGATTCAGAATTTGACTGCCATTGAAAACGTAGAGCTGGCGACGCAAATCTGCCGAAATCCGCTTGACCCTATGGAAATGATCCGACGTGTCGGTCTTTCGGAGCGCGCAAAGAATTTCCCCGCACAGCTTTCCGGCGGAGAACAGCAGCGGGTTTCCATTGCCCGTGCACTTGCCAAAAATCCGAAGCTGCTGCTTTGTGACGAGCCAACCGGCGCGCTGGACTATGTTACAGGCAAACAGATTTTGAAGCTGCTTCAGGATACCAGCCGCGAAACCGGGATGACGGTGGTCATTATCACCCACAACAGCGCGCTGACCGCCATGGCGGACAGGGTGATCTCGGTGAAAAACGGTACCGTAATCAGCCAAAAGATAAACGAAAAAATCACGCCTGTGGAAGAAATTGAGTGGTGATTCTATGCTTTGGAAATCTGTGCTGCGTATGATCCAAAAATCTCTTGGTCGCTATCTTGCCATTCTTGCCATCATTGCGCTCGGCGTCGGTTTTTTTGCCGGACTGCGTGTTACGGAAGCATCGATTCTCAAAACGGCGGACGGCTATATAGACGAATTGAATCTGTATGATTTTCGCCTGATCAGCACGCTGGGCTTTACCGAAGAGGACGTGAACGCTTTTTCGGCGCTTGACGGTGTTGAATCGGCCTGTGGTTCGGTCAGCGCTGATTTAATCTATATTGCCGAAGACGGCGCGGACGCGGTCGTACATGCGCACACACTGACAGACGGAATGAACGGTCTGGATATTGTCTGTGGGAGATTGCCGGAAAGCGCGGACGAGTGTGTTCTCGATGCGAAATATGCCGATGAGAGCAGACTCGGTACGAAGATCAGACTTTCAGACAGCAATTCCGAGAAAACCTTTCAGACTTTTGCCTATGACGAATACACCGTTGTGGGGCTGTGCAACGCTTCGACCTATATCAACTTTGAACGCGGGAGAACCTCACTTGCGGATGGCTCGGTTTCGGGATTTATCTATATTTTGCCGGAAGGCGTTACTTCAGAGGTTTTTACTGAAATCTACTTGACGATCCCCGCCGCCGGCGAGGTATGTTCCGATGAATACGAGGCCGGTATTGACGCGATGCGCGGCAAGGTTGAAGATCTGCTGTCGGAACGTGCGGAAAGCAGGTATAACAAGATTTACAGTGAGGCCAAAGCTGAAATTGATGACGCGCA
>CAMGMW010000064.1 GCA_946059285.1 uncultured Clostridia bacterium | reverse complement strand
ATCCCTACCCTTGAGGAGGTAGAAAAGAGTATACTGCAATAGTTCAGGTATCATCGCTGATTTCTTTGAGATTGCGGCATCGAAAACGCGGCTCAATCGAAGCACTGATTAAAAACCGGCTTTTCATCAGCGGTTCGGGCGTATGATGTGTTTGCATATGCGCTGAGGCACAAAAGAGTATTTTCAGAATTTTTTATCACAACAAAGCAGCGGGCGCATTACAAAAATGCGCCCGCTGCCTAAGCTGCCAAAGAGCCCGGCAAATGCTGGACTCTTTTGACCGTCTAAGGGCACGCCGGTTCCGGCGTGCCCTGCTTCACTTTTCTGTCAAACCACCGCGGGGATTGCGGCACCTTCGGGGACGTCAATGCGCTTGATCGATGCGCCGATCCCGGAAAGCTTTCCGATCAGATTTTCATAACCCCGTTCGATATACTTGATGTCCTCGACAACCGTGGTATTGTCTGCTGCCAGACCGGCGATCACCATGGCCGCCCCTGCCCGCAGGTCACACGCCCGAACGGTGCAGCCATGCAGCTTTTCCACGCCGGTGATAACGGCCAGCTTTGTATCCACCTTAATTGCGGCGCCCATGCGGTTGAGCTCGCCGCAATAGCCAAAGCGCGTGGCATAGACCCCCTCCGTGATGGTACTCACGCCGGAAGCCAGAGACATACACACGGCAATCTGCGGCTGCATATCCGTTGGGAAGCCGGGATACGGAAGAGTCTTGACATTTGCGCGGCGAAGAATTCCTGTGCGCTGCACACGGATGGCATCATCATATTCTGTGATCTTCACACCCATTTCCCGCAGCTTGGCAGAGATGCACTCCATATGCTTCGGGATCAGATTCTGGATCATCACATCGCCGCCCGCGGCGGCAACCGCCGCCATATAGGTGCCCGCCTCGATCTGATCCGGGATGATGGAATAGGTGCCGCCTCTCAATGCGCGAACGCCACGGATCTTGATAACATCCGTGCCGGCGCCGGAAACCTTTGCTCCCATAGCGTTGAGGAAATTCGCAAGATCTACAATGTGCGGCTCCTTGGCGGCATTGTCGATGATGGTCGTGCCGCTTGCAAGGACAGCGCCAATCATAATGTTCATCGTTGCACCCACGGACGCAACGTCCAGATTGACGCGGCTGCCGGTCAGTCCGGTTTCGGGCGCGACGGCACAAACATAACCGTTTTGCAGCGTGACCGTTGCACCGATCGCCTCAAAGCCCTTGATATGCTGATCAATGGGACGGGGACCAAAGTTGCAGCCGCCGGGCATCGCCACCTGCGCATGCCCGAACCGGCCAAGCTGCGCGCCGATCAGATAATACGACGCCCGGATCCGATGCACCAGCTCCAGAGGAGCAACGGAATCCCGTGCATGAACGCAGTTGATTTCCAGCGTATTCGGGCTAAGCCGACGAATTTCGGCACCCATGCTGTCAAGGATCTCCAGTAAAAGACGCACGTCGGAAATATCCGGCACATTCTCGATTCGGCAAATTCCTTTCACCAGCAAGGTGGCAGGCAGAATCGCAACGGCGGAATTTTTCGCGCCGCTGATTGTGACAACGCCGGAAAGCGGCTTGCCACCGTGGATCATATATTTACTCATTTCATACCCTCTCACCATAGAGTATATGCAATATGTACCCTTTCAGCAAAGCCAATTTCATCCTTTGCGGGAAAGGCAAGGAAAGCGGTCGCACTTCCCTATCGTAATGATGTAATCACAATATAGCACAACTCCGGCGTTATGTAAAGCAAAATTTGGTTTCACATTCAGAGAAAAACATAAAAAACGTGTCGAAAATGCTACCGCAGGTGCCGAAGACCCTTCGGATAATGGTTTTTCAGCGTTCCGGTTGCGCCTTTTGCCCAGCCGAGAGAGTATCCGTCCACAGTGATCAGCGTCCAGCCAATTTGGCTGCCGGAAAGCACCTCGCCCCGCAGATAGGCGTCGATTTCCGCGCTGTCCGCGGGAAAATCGGCGCATACAGGGAACGATTTGAGCCAAAGCGCAAGTGCATGCGCCGGAAGAAAGCGGTCCTTCCGTATCTCACCCAGTTCCAAGCCGGCGCGCAGAACACGCAGGGAACGCAGCTCAGGCATCGCGCCAAGATAGTAGCACTGCCCAAACGAAATCAGATCACCCTCCGGCAGGCACAGGTCATATTCCATACAAAAATCCGTCAGTGCGCGTGGTGCGGGAATCCCCTTTTGCAGCGGGGCAGGCTCTTTTTTGCCATCGTCCGTGCTGCAGAGGACGGCGGCAAAATGACCTTCCCCCCGCAGCTTGTGGGGAAACAGGCGAAAGGTATGTTCCAATCCCGGCGCGGCGTCCTCCACGCAATCCGGTCTCCCCGGAGAAAACCACGGTGCGTCAACGTTTTCCACCGAAAACCCGGGATGCGTCCGCAGAAAACGGGAGATCACACCTTCATTCTCCTCCGGTGAAAAGGTACAGGTAGAGTAAACCAGCCTGCCGCCGGGCGACAGCATTTGCGCAGCGCTGCAAAGAATCTCATACTGCCGAGCTGCACACATCTGCACGATTTCCCTGCTCCAGTCCTCGACGGCAGCCGTCTCTTTACGGAACATTCCCTCGCCGGAGCACGGCGCGTCCACCAGAATACGGTCGAAAAAGCGCGGAAAGCGCTCCGCAAGACGCGCAGGATGCTCATTGAGCACCAGCGCGTTGGCAATGCCGAGTCGCTCCACATTTGACGAAAGGATATGGGCACGCTTCGGATGAATCTCATTGCAGACCAGCAGTCCCTTCCCCTGCATCATAGCGGCAAGCTGCGTGCTTTTCCCGCCGGGAGCGGCGCAGAGGTCCAGCACCCGTTCGCCGGGCTGCGGATCCAGCAGACGGGCGGGCGCCATGGCGCTCGGTTCCTGCAGGTAGTATACGCCGGCATCGTGATAGGGATGCAGACCGGGACGCGCCTGCGGATCGAGATAGAAGCCGCATGGTTCCCAAGGGACCGGCTCACGCAGAAATGGCAGCGGAGGGAATACGCCGGTTTTCAGCGGGTGAAAGCGAAGTCCTTTGTTGCGTGGCTGCTCGTAAGAAGTCAGAAACGCGGCATATTCTTCCCCCAGCAGTGTTTGCATGCGGGACAAAAAGGCTTGCGGAAGCATCGGAATCCTCCTGAATACGGTCATTTTTGCCATCATATCACACAGGGCGCGAAAAAACAAGACATCCATAGGGGCGCACCGCCTTCAAAAGGGCGGAGAATTGACTTTTCAATGTGTGCGTGATACAATAAATAAAATAATTCAAGACTGACGATGTCATGGTCACAGTGCCGTGCTTTGAGGAATGCTTATGAAAAAGGAACGCCGCATCGAGGAATGGCTTACCCGCAAGCTCCCACAGATCGTTTTGATTCTTTGTGTGCTCCAGCCACTGCTGGATGTCTTGAGCTACTGGGTGATTGAGCTGGACTATTCCAATACAATAACGCTGCTGCTGCGGCTGCTGCTTCTGAGCGGTATCATACTGCTGGGTTTCTTTCTGTCTGATCGGAGATGGATCTACTGGTCTATGGCGGGCATCCTGCTGCTGTTTACGGCGGGTCATATGCTGGCCTGCGCCCAAGAGGGCTACCTTGCACCGCTGGATGATTTGACAAATCTGGTGCGGATCTATCAGCTTCCGCTGACAACAGTTGCGTTTATCACTTATTTCCGCCGCAACGCGGCATGCATCGAAGCGCTCAAAAAAGGGTTTTTCCTCTCCCTGCTGGTGATTGTGGCAGTGGAGCTGCTCAGTGCGGTGACCGGCACGAATCCCTATACCTATCCGACAAAATCCATCGGTCTTTTGGGCTGGTTCTACTTTGCCAACTCTCAAAGTGCAATTCTATGCCTCCTGACGCCGGTGGCAATCGTATATGTGATTGCAAAGGAAAAGTATCATCCGCTGGCGGCCTTTGGCGTTGGACTGCTGGCGTTGGGCAATCTGTATTTGTTCGCAACCCGCCTGTCCTATGCGGCGCTGCTGGGGATCGGAGCCGCTTTGAGCATTTCCCTGTGCATTTTGAAGCTGACAAGGAAGCTGCCCACACTGCGTGCGGCGGGGGCGCTCCTGCTTTGTACGGCCGCGGCGCTTTGTCTGTTCACCGTCTCTCCGATGTACCGGAACCGACAATTACTGGCGGATAACCTCGCTATAAAGCAGGCGGACATCGACACGCTGGTAGCGCAAGACGACGCGGCGGCAGAGGCGGAGGGCCTCACCGGGACGGAGCGCGAGCTTGCCTCCCTGCGCTCGGCTTACGAAAAATATATCCCCGGACCGACCGGACGGTTTGGTCTGGAGCGTACGGCGGAGCTGTACGGCTACGCTACGGATGCGGATACAGTTACAAACTTCCGTCTGGAGAAAATCAACTATTGCAAGCTCCTTTTGGAAGACAGCCGAAGCCTTACGCACCTTTTTGGCGCAGAGCTGGAGCAGCTTGCCTTCGGCGGCGGCAACTATGACCCGGAAAACGACTTCCACGGTATTTATGTCCTGTGCGGTGCGGTCGGGCTTGGTTTGATGGTGCTGTTCCTGCTGTATTTTGTCTGGCGGATTGTGCGGGCGCTGCTTCGGAGCTTTACCGAGGTATTTACATGGGAAGCAGCGGGCTTCGGTGTCGCATTGATTACCTGCGTGGTGCATGCCTACTATACCGCGGGCGTTTTGCGCAGACCGAACGTCACGTTCTATCTGGGGACAATCCTCGCCGCGATTTATATTCTAACCCGAAAAGCACAGAAAAGGGAGGAAACGCTATGAGACGCGTGATTACCTACGGTACCTTTGATTTGCTGCGTTACGGTCACATCAATCTTCTGCGCCGCGCAAAGGCGCGGGGGGGTTACCTGATCGTGGCGCTGTCAACCGATGAATTCAACTGGAACGAAAAACAGAAAAAGAGCTATTTCACCTATGAAGAACGCAAAGCCATGCTGGAAGCGATCCGTTATGTGGATTTGGTCATTCCGGAAAACGACTGGGATCAGAAGCGAAGCGACATTGTAACCTATGGTGTGAATGTGTTTGTTATGGGAGATGACTGGAAAGGAAAATTCGATTTCCTGCGAGACCTGTGCGAGGTAGTTTATCTGCCGCGGACGCCGGAGATTTCCACGACAAAAATCAAAGAGGAGCTGCAGCGGTAACGGCTGACCGGAGCCGATGAAGACGATGAAAAGAGGTGCAGTCGTTTTTTGACGCTGCTGCTTCTGCTGCAGGGATTTACCTTTGCGGCATCAGCGAAGGAGACAACGCTTCCATCAGGCATCCGCTATGATGCTGTCGGCACGAGCATTGAGCAGTATGTCAAGGAGCACAGCGCAACGCTGGCGGCGGTGGAAACAGCGGTATTTGACCGTACTGACATAATCTATCAGAACGCTTTCGGTCATGCAGACAAAAAAACGGGATTGCCGCGGATGCGGAGACAGTGTTCGAATGGGGCTCTGCCACGAAGCTGCTGGTCTGGGTCAGCGTGATGCAGCTATGGGAACAGGGACTGCTGGAGCTGGAGCAGGACGTTCGAAAATATCTGCCGGAGGACTTTTTGCAGAATCTGAGTTATGATGACCCCATCACCATGCTTCATTTGATGACCCCATCACCTCGCTTCATTTGATGAACCATACGGCACTGGCGGCGGATTTGTCGGACAACGCCTATGTACAGGAAAAGCGTGCTCAGCTCCAGTGCTATTCCGCGCAGGGCGACGCACTGGGGACGCTCTGGTACTACCTTCCCCTGTATCCGTCCGGCATGTGTACCAGTACGCTGGACGATTTTGTGACCTTTGCCTGTGCGCTGCTGCCGGAGTCGGAGACGCCGCTGTTTGAGCGCCGAAGCACGCTGGATACGATGCTGTCGCCGACCTGTTTTTACGGCGATACGGGAATTGCCGTAAACTGTCATGGCTTATGGACTTCGGAGTATCGGATTCAAACGGTCGGTCACGGCGGAAATACCATGGGATGCAGCGCCAGTTTGCTGCTTTCCCCGGAATACGGGATCGGCTGCGTGATTATGACGAATCAAAGAAGCGAAGCGGTATTTTGTCTGAAAATGCCGGAACTGATTTTTGGAAGCTTTCAGGATTCCCCGCTCTACGGCTATAACGACCAGGTACCGGGCGGCATCTGGCGGACCGCACGAACTACAACGAAAGGTCCACTGTCGGTGTTCAACAGCATTCTCATTTCCGTTTTTTCAGATGCGCAGTTGGAAGAATTCTGGGTCTATGAGGACAGCCCGGAGGGAACGCGGGTGATGTTCAGTGGCGGTCACCTTTTGAAGCTGGAGCCGAAAGAATACATCCCGATGCTGGTTTTCTTATTTTTCGGACTCATTGCGTTGGACTATGCCGTCAACTTCCTGATTGTCGAGTATGGGATTGTGATGCCCATTGTCCGGCGCCGGAGGAAAAGGCAAGGGCTTCCGGTCAAAACGCAGATCACGGCAGACGGTTGGAACCTTGCAAGCTGCGCGGTGATGGTCGCAGTTGCAATCAATCTCATCGTTGTGATCCTGCGGGCGGATCACTTTGAAGCCAGCGCCCATTTTGCATGGCAGTTTGCCCTGATGGGAGTGTTAGGTCTTGCGCTGCTTGTGCTGGAGTTGCTGCTCCCGTTCCGCTGGAAAAAGCTCGCCTGCGGCAAGCTGAGACGTGTGCAGTATATTGCTACCGCAGTGCTGATGCTGTTTGTGATCGGTATGATCCTCTACTGGCAGATGTATGCGTTCTGGACGATATAATATAAGCCACCCGCAGATCAAACAACCGCTCTGCGGGATCGCTTTGCCGAAAAGCGAAAATTGGGTTGACATTTCGACAAAAAATTGCTATATATGGAGAGGAAATTTTCGTAGGGGGGACTCTGTCTATGAAGGCTATTCGCCGCTTGCAGGATAGTTTAGTGATCGT
>CAMGMW010000063.1 GCA_946059285.1 uncultured Clostridia bacterium | reverse complement strand
TTCCTTGAAATCGCGTTGAAAATCGCGTCCTGTACGTCGTTGGTGTCCTGATATTCATCAACCATAATCTCCGTATAGCGCTTCGACACTTCCCGTGCCTCTGCTGTCGGCTGCCCCTGCCGTGTCAGCAGCAGCCGCAGCGTCTCATGCTCCAAATCGTTATAATCCAGCGCGTGACGACGCAGCTTTTCCTTGCGGTAGGCATCGGAAAACCGCTCTGTCAGGAGCAGCAATCCCCGCAAGGCCTTCCCGCTGAGCTGTAAATCCTGTAAAAGTTCCTCCGACGGCAACGCAAACTTTCCCAGCCGACGGCGAAGCCCATCCACGACACGCTTGCGGAGCATCTGTACTTTTTTCTGTTTTTCCGGCTCCGGACATTTGCGGATCGCGTTCAGCCGCCCAAAATCCGGCGCGGCAGTCCGGATTTCTTCCCAGGAAACGGCACCGGCAAGCTGTTTTACCGTCTCGATGTTTTCCAAAATAGTGGGATAATACGGCTGCAAAGCCTCAGTCGTTTCAATCAGCGTGCGGGCATCTTGCAGGGAAGAAAGGCAGTCGTCCAGATAGCCCCGCAGTTCCCGCAGAAGATATTGACCCCATATGGTCTGCCCGACATCGGTGTATGCCGAAACATCCAGCATACTGCGGCACTCCATGAGCCGCTCATCAGGCGCACGAAAACACTGCATCGCGGAATAGACCTTCTCAATCAGCTCCGCGAGCGCACGGTCATCGCGTCCCGCGCCCAGCATATCCAGCGCGGCGGCAAGCTCCGAGCCCGGTTCCAGATTGGGATACGCTGTCTCCAACACGTTCTGCATCGCCCGCTGTCGCAGGCGGATTGCCTCCTGCTCATCACAGACACGAAAATCCGAAGGCAGCTCCAAAACGTGCGCATATTCCCGCAGAAGCGTGCTGCAAAAGGCATGCACCGTAGAAATCTGCGCCAGATAAACACGACTCATCTGCCGCTGCAAATGGCGATGCTCCGGCTGCTGCGCCAGTCGTTCGCTCAATGCTGCGATCAGCTTGCCGCGCAGCTCCGCTGCCGCAGCCTGCGTAAAAGTGATCATTAAGAAATCATCAACATTGCAGTTTTCGGACGGTTCGGCAACCCGCGCCAGAACGCGATCCACAAGCACCTTCGTTTTTCCGGAGCCTGCCGCCGCGGAGACCAGCAGCGTGCCGCCGCGGTTCTCCACAACCGCCTGCTGCTCCTTTGTCAAAACCATCTCAGCCATACTGCTTTCCCTCCAGTTCCTGCCAGAATTCCGCGGGCGACTCCAGCTTCTTCAACCATCTTCTGTTCACCTGCTCGCCGCAGACTGAGGCGTAAGGGCACCATCTGCAGGCGTTATGGCTGGGGTCTCGGAAATATGGATTCGGCGCCACCGTTCCGGCATACAGTTCGTCGGCAAGTGCCGCAACCGTAGAGAAAACGTGCTTTTTCAGCAGCGAAAACTGCTCCCGCGATGCAAGATCGCCGACGCGGTTGCCCTCTTTGTCCACCGTGTAAGGAAGATAGACGGGCTTATCCTCACACTGCTCCATCGCCCGCAGTACCGGCTCACTGTCCAGCAGCAGTCCCCGACGCCGCAGATTCTTGCGGCGCTGGTTTTCCAGATCGGAAAACCGGTCCGGCAGACTGACCCGTTCGATGCGCGCAGGGAAATACAGTACACCGCAGGGTTCCAACTTTCCCTCAGGAAGCGCCGCCTGTTCCAGCGTAAACAAATACAGCAGCATTTGTAAGCCGACACCGTTAAGTATGCCGGTGTAGTCGAATTCCTTTTTGCCCGTCTTATAGTCCACCACGCGGACATATGTCTTTTCGCCATGCCGCCAGATATCCGCACGGTCCACGAAACCCTCCAGTTCCGCAACCGCACTCTGTCCAACGATCCGAACCGCCGGCAGTGTTCCCTGCGCGGAAAACTCCAGCTCAAACCATCTGGGCTCAAACGCAGAGCGCGACAGCTCGTCATAAAGCTCCCGCACCACCTGACGCACCTCGTCAAAGGTCCTGCGGAACAGATACTCCGCCCGTTCTGACTCCCAAAGATCCGCCAGTTCTGTCTCGGCATAGGTTTCCATCCGCTTCTGCGCGATCTCCATAACCCGTTCCGGCGGAACCTTTGAGAAGCCCCCCTCCTGCTGCACCTGCCTCGCCGTATGCTCCAGCACGTCATGGACAAACGTGCCGTAAAGCGGCGCATCCAGCTCCGCCGTCTTACGATCCCGCGCACGCAGACCATACTCCAGATAGTAGGCAAAGCGGCATGAGGCCAGCGTGTCAATTTTTGACGAGGACAGCCGCAATGTCTTGCCGTAAAGCTGCTGTACCGTGTCGGGCGAAAGCGCTCCGAAGGAATAGCTCTGCGCTCCGGCAATCTGTGCTGCCCGCTCCGTCAAACCCGGTGCATTTTCCCGTGCAGCGGAAACGCCATCCGGCGACGATGCCAAATAGGTCAAATACTCTCTGGGCGCACGGCAGATCAGCGCCGTATCCGTCGCAGTTTCGGTCGCATCCGGGAACAGCTTACCTGCTCTGCGGAATAAATACGCCTCCTTGCCCTCCAAGGCGCTCAAATACAACCGCTCCTGCGGTGCACTGAGCACGCAATACACGCCCATCAGTTCCCGATCCAATTGCTGTGCGGCAGTCAGAGAAACACCGACGCCTGTTTTGACCAACCGCAGACGCTCGTCATCCGTTAAAAGTGTTCGATTCTCCGCGACTGCCGGAAAACTGCCCTCGTTCGCGCCCAGTAAAAACAGGATTTTTGTATCGCTCTGCCGCTGCGTCATGAGTCCCCCCACGCTTACGCAGTCCAGCTTTGCCGGAATCGTCCCGATGTCATATTGGCTCAACGCCGTGCGGAAAATACGGCAAAACTCTTCCGGCGTACGGATGCTTGCACCGAGAACGCCGTACATCTGCTCCATCACATTGCAAAGAATGCCGTAAACCTGCGCATATTCCTGCGCCCGCTGCAGGTCGCCCTGTACATAAAGCCGCTCTGCCATTGCGTTGAGCCGCTCATTCAGCTCGATGTGCTCCATGAATCCGTTCAGTGCCAGCACCATTTCGCTGGTATTCTTTGCCGCTCGGAGTCCGTCCCGCAGGTGAAGCAGCGGTACAACCGCAAGCAGCCTGTCCTCATTGAGCTGCTCCAGCAATTCCCGTGCCTGCGCATCCATCTCTCGCTGAAAACCATAGGGATTCATCGTCCACGGACGTTCCCATCGGCTGCCCGACAGCTTCCAAAGCAGGGCATAATTCTCCAGTCGGTCGCAACGGTCCTGCTCCAATGGCGAAAACCCGGATTTCAGACAGGCAAGCACTGCCTCCTGCTCCATTCCCTCCGCCGCGGCTTCCAGCGCGGAGAGAATAAAAAAAGCCACCGGCTCCTGCAGGATATCCGTGCTGCCCGCAAAATACACCGGAATCTCCGCACGGCGGAACACCGATTCCAGAATCGGTCGGTATGCTGCCTCCTGTGTACAGGCAACCGTAATATCACGCCAGCGGCAGCCTTCCTGCACCAAACGTAAGATTTCTCCCGCGGCGGCGCGGCATTCCATGCCGATATCCGGCGCAACGATCCGGCGAATTGCAGACTGCGGCGCAGAAAACGGCTCTGCCGAGCCTGAAAACAGGTGTCGCCGCAGGTACGCCAGCGGCGTCTGTTCGCCTTTTTCGGGTAAAATATGTATGGCCGTTTCCTCCGCGTGCGCGATGGAAAGAAGTTGCTTGGCTGTTTCCCGTGCTGTTTCAAAGGGTTGACTGCTCCCGTGCAGGCTGTCACAGGTAAAGTTGACGGTAACCTCTGCACCGCTCTGTAAAAGCTGCGCAATGATCTCCGTTTCTACGCCGTTAAAGTCGGAAAAACCGTCAAAATAGAAACACTTTCCGGCCGCGAAGTCACTTGTCTCCAATGCAGAAAGCAGTCTTGTCAAGCGGCTTTCCGGATTCTGTCCGCTGTTGGCACAAACTGCATCGTAGCTCTCCATCAGCAACGCAAATTCCTCTATTTTGGCAGCCAGCGCACCGTCCAACTGTGCCGCGGCTTTCAGCAGCGCCGCAGGTGTGACACAAAAAGCGCGAAGCTCATCAAAGGTATCCAGCATTTGCAGCAAGAATTCCGGCTTTGCCGCGCTGCTACCGTAGATTTTCAGGCGGGAGCGCACCTGCTCCACCGCCATTGCCATCATCAAAAGCCGTCCGCCGGCATCCGTCTCAGTGTCTGCACAGCCGCCCTCCACGGCAAACACACGCGAAGCCAAACGGGAAAAGCCCAGCACTTCCGCGTAACGGCTGATCGCATCGCCGCCCCGCCGGCACAGCAGCCGCTCCGCCGTATGGGAAAACTGCTCCGGTACGACCAGTATCTGCCCCCCGCGCTTCTTCGCAGCGTTGTCGCAAATGCTCTCCAGCAGCCGCCCTGTATTCGCCTTTCGATCTGTGCAGAGCCACAAATGCAGCATAAAATTCACCTCTGTCCCTATCTTATCACAAACCGTGCCCAAAAAACAGAGCGGAAACAAAAAAACTCATGACACTGCCCATCTGTTGTCATCTGCGGGAAGAGGCAGAAAAGGCATAGCCGAAGCTACGCCCTTCAAAAGGTTTCTATCAAAAAAGCCGGGGCAGGTAGCGAGCCGTTCCATGGCTATAAATAAAGATTGCGGACAGAGAGAAAATCGCCGATCGCTTCAGTACCCCGTCAAACAAAAAAATGTGCCTCTATTCTCCATCAAGATCATTCAGCAAAACTTCCGGTGTTTCAGACATGGGATTCTGCATTACGCTGTATAGAAACAGAAGCGGTACCGCTGCTCTGATCCTGCACAGAATTTTTCCTCTTTTACCTCTGCCCGACTATGGACAGAGAACAGAATAATTTAAAGATTGATGCAAGAACCACTTCGGGGCACCTTCCGTAAGGAAGGTGCCCCAAGGCTTTTCTTTTTTATTCTGAAAATGAATTACTCGACAATGTTCAGAGTGACATTGGGAGTGTTGGTGTTGAGGTTGTTGAAGTCGCTGTCGATGACGACAGTGCCAGCAACGATGTCAGCCAACAGAGCTTCGTACTCTTCAACTGTCCAACCGGTCAGAGACCAAGTCGCGGTGGGAAGACCAACGGAACCCTGAGCAGCGCCCAGAGTGACGCAGTTGTTGCCCCAGTCAGCCCAGTCGCCCTCGGTGCCGTAAGCAGCGCCCAGAGCCAGCTGTGCAGCCTCACCGATGCCCTTCAGAGCAGAGGTGATGACAGTGTCGGAAGAGAAGGACTGGTCAACGTCAACACCGATAACGGCTGCGTCGTAAGCGGCAGCAGCAGCAGTAACGGAGTCAAAGATGGAACCGCCGCAGGAGAAGATGACCTCGGTGCCATTCTCGTACCAGCCAGCGCAGAGGGTCTGCAGCTCAGCGGACGGAGAGAAGGAAGCGCCATACAGCCAAGTGTAGTTCATTTCGACGGTGATGCCCTTTTCAGCAGCAGCAGCGTTTGCGCCCTGAACATAGCCATAACCGTAACGGCAGCAAGCATCGTTGGTGCCGCCGCCACCGCCGCAGAAGCCCAGCTTGGTGTAGCCGTCTTTTACAGCAGCATAGCCGGCGAGGTAGCCGCACTGCT
This sequence comes from uncultured Clostridia bacterium, assembly GCA_946059285.1. The sequence continues at coordinate 1,314 of CAMGMW010000063.1, read as the reverse complement.
CTTCCTGGAACACAACACCGGCCACGTTGTCCATGCCGAGGGACCAACCATCGATAAAGACGAACTTAACATCGGTGAATTCCGCTGCAGCCTTTTTCAGAGCGGTGCCCTGCATGAAGCCTGCGCAAACGATGACTTCCGCACCGTTCTCAACAGCGGCCTTCATGGCGTCGTAACGGTCGTCGTCAGTAGCTTCGGAGCCGTTAGCGGGCTGATAGTACTTGTAGGACTTGCCGTTTGCATCAGCATACAGCTTGACGCCGTCGTAAGTACCCTGGTTGAAGGACTTATCCTTCAGCTGGCCAACGTCGGTCACGAATGCGACCTGATACTTGCCGTCTTCAGAAGTCATGGTATCGGCGATATCATCGGCATTCTTCACGGGTTCAACGGGATCGCTGGAATCCACGGGATCGCTGGAATCAGCGGGATCGCTGGAGTCAGCAGGATCGCTGGAGCTCACAGGATCGCTGGAGTCAGCGGGATTTTCTTCGGTTGCGCACGCTGCAAACAGGCAGGCTACCATGCACAGAGCCAGAAGAAGCGCTAAGAGTTTCTTCATTTTCTTAACCTCCAATTATTATTGCGGCTTTGCCGCTAACATATTGTGGCACAAAACAGCACAAAAATCAAGCGCTTACAAAATTTTTGTGAAATATGCCAAAAACTATTTGCTCAAATCCTCTTTTCCAAAGCTGAAAGGCAGCAAATCGATCAATTTTATCTCTTTACATGTCCCATCGCCGCTGCTCAGGTAAATCTTAAAATCATCCTCACAGAACTCACGCATCACCTGTCTGCACACGCCGCAGGGGGCACAGAGATTCGAAATCTTCTCCCCTTCCCTGCCGCCGACAATGGCAATCGCTTCGAATTCCCGCTCACCTTGGTAGACAGCGGTAAAAAACGCCGTGCGCTCCGCACAGTTGGTTGGACCGAATGCGGAGTTTTCGATATTGCAGCCCTGATAGACTTTGCCTGCTTTGGTCAAAAGCGCCGCCCCCACCGCAAAGTGAGAGTAAGGCACATAGGCATGTTCCCGTGCCTCGATGGCCAGATTGACGAGTTCCATTGGTGTCATTGTTTTTTCCTCCTCTATCCGTTTCCCATGCGCTTATTTCAGAATCTCTTTGGCAAAGCTCTTGCCCGGTGTCTGGTACTCCACGCCCAGCAGCTCCGTGACCGTAGCCGCGATGTCCGCAAAGGAAGCTCTTGTGCCAAGGTTCACAGGTCTGATTTTCTCGCCCAGAATCAGCAGCGGCACATATTCGCGGGTGTGATCTGTGGTAGCGGTGTAGGCAGGATCGCAGCCAT
>CAMGMW010000062.1 GCA_946059285.1 uncultured Clostridia bacterium | reverse complement strand
TTAGTTATCTCAAATTATAATTTGTCTTGAATCGCTTGTCAAGGCAGTTGTTAACATTTTGTTACTATTTTGCTTCAGTTCCCCATTTTTGTTCATATTGCCAATATTGCGCTGCATTCTTTGTCATTTTAATGCATAATATGCGAGTTCAAGTAATAAAAATACAGTATCTTGATATGTAAAGCAGAGTGTATGTCGTTATTCTGCCATTGCGTCTATATCGCTTTATGTTTCATTTACATTCTTATTTCCCATATATCTTGTGTTTGTATCTTTCATGCTGAAAAGCAAAGCACAACTGCTCATTTCCTGCACAAATTGCGAAAACGAATATGGACAATTTTACCAAATATGCGCACTTTGTCATTCAGTGAAATTCTTTGCCGCTCCGTTCACAGAAAAAGCGAAAATCGCACTTGACATTTCCGTGCTTGTTTGTTAGAATAATCAAGCTTAGGCTGAATATGCTGGTGTAGCTCAGTCGGTAGAGCGACGCACTCGTAATGCGTAGGTCGCCGGTTCAAGTCCGGCCTCCAGCTCCAAGCCCTCGCCGGAAGGCGGGGGCTTTTTCCATGTTTCGAGGTTCTGCATAAAGAGGGGGCCATCTCCGCAGAGGCAGCCCCCTCTATCTTACGCTTTTTGTCGGATGCTTCCGGATTGCACGTTACTCGCTGCGTTATCATATATACTTGCGCAGCGTCTCCAGCGCTTTTTTCTCAATACGGGAAATCTGCACCTGCGATACACCCAGGATCTTCGAGGTCTTGTCCTGCGTCAGTCCGTGGAAAAAGCGCAGCTTTATGACCATCTGCTCCCGCTCGTTCAAGCTGTCGATTGCCTCCCGCAGTGCAATCTTTTCCACGATTTGATCCTCCATTTCACCATCCGTCAGGACATCCTCCAGCGCGAAGCCATCTTCACCTGAGCGCTTTTGGATCGATTCTGTCGCACCAGTTGCCATTTCCGCCGTGGCAATCTCTTCTGCCTGTAAGCCTGTTTGCTCACTCAGCTCGCTTAACGTCGGCTCCCGGCCCAGCTCCCCGGTCAGCTTCTGACGTGTTGCCCTGCTCATGATAGAACGTTCCTTCAGGCTCCGACTCACCTTAACCGTGCCGTCATCCCGCAAAAAACGTCGAATCTCACCCGCAATTTTTGGCACAGCATATGTGGAAAACTGTGTCCCATATTCCGGATCGAAGCCATCGACTGCTTTAATAAACCCCAGGCAGCCCAGTTGGTAAAGATCATCAGGATCGACACCCCTGCCGAAATAGCGTCGTGCGATTGACCAGATCAGGCCGGAGTTCCCGATGATCAATGCCTCACTTGCCGCCCGGTCCCCGCTTTTTGCTTTTTTCAGCAGCTCTTCCTGTTCATTGTTCACTTTTTCCCTCCGCGGCGGATAATCTTTCGTTTCATATGTACCGTGGTTCCCTTATTGGGTGTCGAGGAAATCCGGAAATCAGTCATAAAGCTCTCCATAATGGTAATTCCCATGCCGGAGCGCTCTTCTCCGCCGGTGGTAAACATCGGTTTACACGCCTGTTCAATATCCTCGATTCCCTTTCCGCGGTCCTTGATTACGATATCCAGCACCTGATCCGGCAGAATACGCGCCTTCATGCTGATAACTCCAATGGTGTCCGGATAGGCATGAACAATACAATTCGTTACCGCCTCGGATACCGCTGTTTTGATGTCTCCAAGTTCGTCCAACGTCGGATCAAGCTGCGCCGCAAAGCATGCGATGGCAGATCTCGCAAACGCCTCGTTGGACGACTTACTCGGAAATTCCAGATTCATATAGTTTTCGCCCTTCATTTGGTGCACTCCTCTCTAAACTCCGTAATTTTTTCAATTCCTGCCGCCCGAAGGACCTTATAGGGTTGAGGCGGTATATTTTGCAGCAGCAGCTTGCCTTGCAGGGTATTCATTCTCCGCAGCGCATTGATTACCACGGCAATGCCGCTGGAATCCATAAATGTTACGTCCCGAAAGTCAAGGATGCAGCGCAGCGGCAGATACAGATCGATTTTTTCCGCAATCGCTTGCATGATTTCCCGTGCGGAATGATGGTCGATTTCTCCTGTGAGCGCCACAGTCAGCTGCCGTTCCTGCACAAAGCTGGTCAGTTTCATTGCAATGCTCCCCCAAGTATAAAAATTGAACGCACACAGTTCTTTCTGTGTGCGTTCAGTATACGCTATATTTTTTGCGCTGTTTGTCGAATCCGCTTTCTGCGCGGATTTTTTCTATTTTGCAATCCAATCCGTCTGCGGCGTGCGCACACGGCTGAGGTATGTGTTCTGGAATTCCGGTGTCATACCCTCCACAAAAATTTCAACAGAATCGATTTCCGGCAACGCCGTCAGCGTTGCAATCACGGAGCGAACCGCCAGGACCTCTTGCAACGTCTCCAAAAACTCGCCCGAGAAATCCACCGTACAGACTCCGTTTTCAACCTTCACTGACAGCACCTTCGTAGAAGCGGGCACACAATTATAGATGCCGTTCACTGGTGAGAAGGAAAACAGCGCCTGTAATGCAAGTTCCTCCGCTTCTTCTGTCTGTTTTTCCCGGCGAGGAATCGGCACCAGCAGTCCCGACTGCTCCTCAACAGGATAAATCGTAATATCCAGCCACTCGCTTTGCTCTGTCTTAGCGATCAGACTTTCATCCCTGGCCAGACCTGCAGACAGATCCAAAACATACAACCGCTCCAGCGGTGCTCCCGCGACCCACAGGTCTACCGTCGCAATTTCCGGCAGTTCCGTCAGGGAATTCATCATCGCGTAAATTGCCAAACGCTCTCGTTTACAGTTCAGCCCCATTTTTGTTTTAAACTCAGAGGAAAGATCGACGGTGCAGACACCGTTTTCCACGCGGATATCCAAAAGCTGTGTACCCGCGGGGATTCCGGAACGGATATTTCCGTTTTCCTGCTCGTTCAGCAGGCGATTCAGAATATAGGCAGCTTTTTCCTCTGCGTCCATTGCGTTGACTTTCAGCGTTTCGCGCTGTAAATAACGGCATTCCGCATCCGGGAAATACAGGGTCAGCTCCTCCTGCGGCGTTTCCATGCCAGTATCCGACAGCAGGATATCATTTTCTCCCAAGATTCTGGTCTCACTTTGTCCCTGCATGGTAATGCTCACCCGTTCCACTGACGGGAGCTGTAAAAGGGTTCTGGTCAGGCAGGCATCGGCAACCGTCTGCTCCAGTGGCGATGTCTCTCCCTTGTCAGCAAACACGAGCACCGCCGTCTGCACATCCAAATACGCTGTTTGAAGCACCCATTGCTCCGGCACGGCAGCAATCAGTCCGGAGCTTACCGGTCCGTTCAGATATTGCTCCATCAGTTCTGCCAGATCAATCTGCGCTGCATCAATGGAAACCGTCTCCGCAGCGATCACACCGTCCGCCGTACCATAGGAGATTTCCTCAGTTCGATAGAAAAACAGGAAATTCCCGTCCGTTACCTCAGTCTCGGTGCGGGTGCAGCCGCACAAAAGCAGAAGGCACAGAATCAAAACAAATCGTTTCATCTTTCCTCCTCCTCTGTGCCAAAGCTGGGAAACTGCACAGCAAAAATCGTTCCGCCGCCCTCCCGCGCAAACACATGAATGGTGCCATAATTCCGCTGGACCATATCATGCACGATGGAGAGCCCAAGACCGGCGCCGCCGGCCGCTCTGGAGCGCGCTTTATCCACGCGATAGAAGCGTTCAAAAATGTGTTCTCTCGCCTCCATCGGAATGCCGGGACCATTGTCCTCCACGGTCAACTCCACGTCCTCTCCGACGCGCTGCAAGTGGATGCCGACCCAACCGCCGTCTCTGTTATACTTGATTGCGTTTTCCGTGAGGTTGAAAACAATCTGATATAAATCATCTTCTACGGTTACAACAGTACAGCCCGGCTCCAGACTGACATCGATCTGAATCGAGCGGAGCTTTGCCAGCGGGCGCAGCATGCGGACCACTTTCTGAATTGTCGGCGCCGCATCAATCAGTTCCCGTTCCTCCTCCACTTCGCTGTCGAGCTTGGTCAGCGTCAGCAGCTTCTGTGACAGGCGTCCCAGACGATCCGCTTCCCTGCCGATATCGTTGATGAACTCCCGCTGCGTCTCCAGATCCATTTCATTTTGGAGGATTGAATCAGAAAGCAGCTTGATGGAAGCAAGCGGCGTTTTCAGCTCGTGAGACGCATCCGACACAAACTGTCGGCGACGTTCCTCAGAGCTATTCAGGCGCTCGGCCAGATTGTTGAATTCCCGTCCGAGGGTATCCAGCTCATCGTGACCGCGCAGTTTGATCTGGTAACTGTAATCACCCTCGCGCATCATTTTAATGGAATACAGGATGCTCCGCAGGCGTCTGGAAAATGCTGTGGAGAAGAAAACAGAAAACAGGATAATCGCTACCTCGAGGCCGATGGAAATGCGTAAGATATTCGTCTGCAGCGCGGAAATCAGCGCTCCCTGCACGGTGTCATAATCCATCAGGTACACAACGCCCAGTCGCTCTGCGTGACGAACAACCGGAACGGCAGCATGGGACTCAATCGCGCCGTCCGTGTATGCCGCATAGAATACATCGTTTCCCTCCAGCGCCGTAACAATCTCCGGGAACAGCAGGTACTTTCCTCTTGCGTTCCCGGTGGTAAGCGAGTCAAAAACAGCCATGCCGGATGCGTCCGTCACAACGATACGCGTGGTGTGCAGGTCATCCAGCGAGTTAATAATCTGCTCCGTCTTGGCAGCAGACAGTTCCTCCGCTTGCAGCAGAGCGGTCGACATCAGCTGCGCCTTATCCTCCAGGATGCGCTGCTGCGCGCCGAAAATCATTTTGCGCGTCGTGTTGGAGGCATAGATATTCAGAAAAAACAGAACAACCGTCGTTATCAGAACATAAGTCGCCGCATAACGAAGCTGTGAGCTGCTCGGCAGCAGCGACGTTCTTCTTTTACGCCTTGAAATAGTACCCAACTCCCCATTTTGTCATAAAGTACTCCGGCTCTGCCGGAACGGTCTCCAGCTTTTCACGAATACGGCGGATATGCACATCCACCGTTCGGATGTCTGAACGGTATTCATAATCCCAGATAATATCCAGAAGGTTTTCTCTGGAATAGACCCTGTTCGGATTGCGAATCAGCAATTCCACCACATCAAATTCCCGTGCCGTCAGTTCCACAGGAACGCCGTTTTTATAGACATTCCGCTCCTGCGTATCAATGGTAATCGCACCGACGGTAATGCGGCTGTCCTTTGTGTCATAGCCGCCGCTCCGCCGCAGCAGTGCACGGATGCGTGCCTTGAGCTCCAGAATGTTAAACGGCTTGGTCAGATAATCATCCGCCCCCTGTTCAAAGCCCATCAGCTTATCCATGTCCTCCGTGCGGGCTGTCAGCATGATGATCGGTACATCGGAAAACTCACGGATGCGGCGGCACGCCTCCAGTCCGTCGATAACCGGCATCATCACATCCAGAACCACAAGTCTCACCTCGGGATCCCGCGCCAGCTCTACCGCTTCCTTCCCGTTCGTGCCGCAAACGACCTGATATCCATCGTTTTGCAGGTTAAATTTGATTCCCTTGACCAACAATTCTTCATCATCAACTACCAGAATCTTCATCGTTTTCCTCCAACGTGATATAATCGCGGATCGCTTCCAACCGTTTTTCACCGATTCCGGGTACGGCGCAAAGCTCATCGATACTCGAAAATTCGCCGTTTTCTTGCCGGTATGTCAGAATCTGCCGCGCAAGAACCTCACCGATTCCCGGAAGCTCCTGCAACTCTTCCGCTGTTGCCTGATTAATCTTCAGGCGCCCCTCCGCCGTCCAATGTGATTCCCCTGTTTTCTCCACTTCCGGCAGGGTCCGCGCCGAAGCCGCAATGCTTGCGCCCGTTAGCTCCTCTTGTTGTGTCGCCGTATCTCGCGTGCGCAGGATGGTAACGGTGTCTCCTCTTTCGCGGTTTCCAAGATAGTACCCAAGGCAAAACACGAAAAACAGTATTGTAATCGAAATGAGCAGCGTCTGCGCCTTTATCTGTTTCATTTTCTATGTTGCTCCGTTGACATCATCAGGATTTTTGATATAATTAGGAAGAACTTGTTTCGTATATTATAACACACATTTACGCTTCACGGCAATGACTTGGCTGCGCGTTTTGGAGGATATTATGAAAAAAAGAGTCTCAATTTTGATTTTGCTGCTGTTTTTTGTTTTCAGTCAGATGGTCTTTTGGGCATATGCCGAACCGGAAGCTGATGAAAATGAGTCCACTTCCGCCCCTTCCGAGTCCATCGAACCAACGCAAGAGCCGACAGAGGCATCGACTGAAAAGGAACTGGAAGTCCCCATCACCGGCGGCAGTATTCCCTCCCCGCTTCTGGATTATGGCGTGGAAACCGATTTCCAGATCCGCGCAAAGGCAGCCGCTTTGATCGATCTGAAGACCGGAGCGCTGATCTACAGCTATGAGATTGATAAGCAAATCTACCCCGCCAGCCTGACGAAAATCATGACCTGTATGCTGGCTCTGGAGTGCGGACATCTGGATGACATGCTCACGGTATCTTATGATGCGCTTCAAAATCTAAGTCTCGCCGGCAGCAGCGCCGGGCTTCTGGAAGGAGAAAAAATCTCGCTGCGCGATTTGTTGTACTGTGTGATGATTTCCTCCGCGAACGAGGGCTGCAATGTTGTAGCGGAATACGTCTCCGGCGACATTGACACTTTTGTTGCGCTGATGAATCAACGGGCGCAGGAGCTTGGCATGACAAGCACTCATTTCGCAAACACCCATGGCTTACACGATGAGAACCATTACACAACGGTTCGGGATATGAGCACTCTGGCGCGTTGGGCATGGCAATACGATGCGTTTCGCGAGTTTGCCTGCGCAACAGTTCACGTTGTTCCGAAAACAAATCTCTCCGAGGAACGTACGCTGCATACCACCAATTACCTCATCAGCGGTCTTACGGTAGGAAAATACTACTACGACAAAGCAAT
>CAMGMW010000061.1 GCA_946059285.1 uncultured Clostridia bacterium | reverse complement strand
TTTAAATCGGATATATTTAAAAATAATATGGATATTTTACAGATGATATTACCAAAGCAGTCTTAATATCACTGCACGGCTGCGAATATCAGAATCATATTGGAAACGAGCCTGGAAAGCAGCCAACGGCGTACTTTTTTCTTCAAAATGGCTCATTCGTAGGAAATATTCCGCGGGGCAGGAGAAAAACCGATTTCACCTGCCCTTTCTCCGACCATCCGCACAAAGCGTCCGCTGTTTTCTACTCCGTAACCGGCAAAAGCCGCCGGCCGCAATAGCCGCAGATGCCGCGTCCGACAGGATTGAATAGACCACAGCCGCAGTCTTTCCCATTTGTGCAGAGGGTCTGATCCAGCGGAGCGCGCCAACGGCTTCCGTCCTCCAGCAGCACCAGTTCCGCCAAAGCCCGCAGTCGATACACTGTATTCCACGGCAGCATGATCACGCGCATATCACCAAAGCAGCTGTGTGGAGGCATTTCTTCCGCTGAAAAAGCCAGCCGGTCAATGTGTCCGCAAACTGTTCCGTCATCACCTAACGCCTCCAGACGCAAAAAAGCCGACCGTATTCTTTGCGCACCGGAATTGACCATGCGAAGCTGCAAAAGCAGTCTGCCGCTGCGCAAATCGACGCTTTGGAGCATGCAATGAACCTGTAATGGACATCCCGACTGACACAGCCGCTGTTTTTGCACTTCCAGCGGTTGAAAGCGGGTTGTCATTCCATTTCCCCTGTAGCATCATAGCCGCGCATAAATGCGGCTTCAAATCGGTCACCGTCCTTTGGCGTCACATCCTGAATTCCTACCATCAGAGGGACGCCGTCCTGCGAGAAACACCACCATGCCTCACCGTCGTTCCAGTCTGCCCGCTCACCGTCAACAACATCATACAGTCCGGCGCTTTCGGTGCTTTCCGTCACCAATCCCTCAGCCGACAGTGCCTCCGCCAGCGTCTTTCCCTCTGCGGAGATATTAAACTCTTTGACCGTTCCGTCAGAATGGGTCACGGCAAAGGTAAAGCTGCCTTCCCCGCCGCCATCTTCCCAGACGCAGCCAACGAGCAGGCAAAGCAGTAAAACCGCTGTCAAAATACGCACGAATCGTTTCATAAATCTTCCTCCTTTAAAAGTTCCCTTGCCAGTGCTTCGTTTTCCTTTGCAAGGCTGCGCAAATAGAGAATATTTTCTGCGTCAAGCGGATGCTCGGCCAATGCGGCATCCACCATGTCGCAAATAGACGCCGCGTTCACCTCCCGCAAAGGCAGATACAGTTCCTGACCGAGGTCATCCAGAAAGCCGCTCACCTTTGGGTCGTATACGATACCAACCACCGGCACATTCTGCCCGGAAGCAAAAACCAGCGCATGCAGACGCATTGAAATCACAATCGACATTCTTCGAATCGTCGTGATGATCTCCTCGCCGCTGTTTCCCGCCTCAAGCACAAGATGCGGACAACGCAGCCGCTCCGCAACCGCCCGCGCTACGGCAAGATCCTGCCGCGGCTCCATTGCATAAAGCACCGGCGTCAGTCCATATGTGCGGTAGGTATATTCCATCACCTCTACGAAAGCCGTAAGCCGTTCCGAAAAGCCCTCCCACGGGCGGACGGAAAGCATCGCATACTTCCCCTCCGGGACGATGCCATTGTGCGCCAGAACGTCCCGCCTGATCCCGGTGTCCGGAGGATCGATCAGCAGCGCCGGATCGGCGGTCAGTCGAATGCGCGGCGCCGTTACACCCAGCTCCTGCAAGAATGTCTCGGAATAACGGTCCCGAACGGTAATGACATCCGCGCAGCGCTGCAATACACGCGCAGCGCGGCTGCGGTTTCCTCTACGGTTGATCGGTCCGACTCCGCATCCATAAAGCATCACATGGCAGCCGGCGCGTTTTGCCTGTCGTATGCTAAAAAGATAAAACAGCAGCGAGCGGGTACTCGTGGCGTCCTGCATCAGCGTGCCGCCTCCACTGATATACAGCTTCGTTTTTCGAAGCAAACGGTAGGTTTTGAACAGGCGGAAGGAATATACCGCATTGATTCGCGCCCCCATCCGCGTCTCTTTCGGGGATCGGCTCAAAGCGCAAAGTGGGAGGTCCGGATCAATATGGTAAAGCTGATCAATAATCGCCTCCAAAATCGCGTTGTCACCGCCGTTGCCACGCCCATAAGCGCCGCAGATGATAACGCCGTCCCGTGCTCCGCGTGTGCGATGCCCACGGCGAACGATGATTTCATAATATCCCTTCTGTTTTTCTACCATCGCGTCCAGCGAAAAATCACGCTTTGCTTTTTCATACAGTGCCTGACCCAGTTGCTGCCGTAGCTCCGCATTCTCCGCAAGCCGCTGCATATGCTCCGCCAGTGTCTTTACATCCTTCGGCTCAAACAGCAGTCCGGTCTCCCCGTGTTCAATCAGATACGGTACACCGCCGACATTGGAGGCAATCGTGGCGCATTTCATCCGCGCTCCTTCTGTCAGCGCATATGGAAAGGTCTCCGACAAGGAGGTCAGCAAATTCACATCCAGCGCATGATAGAAGCTGTTGATGTCCTTCAGCCATCCCACAAAGCAAACCGTTCCCTGCGGACACAGCTCTGCCGCGAGAGCGCGAATCTCCGTCTCCTGTTCTCCGACGCCCGCCACCGCAAGGCGGATATTCGGATAATGCTGCACGGCCTGCGCAAAAGCGCGAATCAACGTGGTCATATCCTTAACCGGTGAAATACGCGCCGCAATACCGAAAACGACGGTGTCCGGCTCCAATTCCAAGCCCAAGCTGCGGAGGTACTCCTCCCGTGGCGCAGGCTGCGGCATTTCAGAAAAATCGATCCCATTATACAGCGGAAAAATCCGCTGCGGGTCAAAGCCACGTGAAATCAGAAGCTGCACCATCCCATCGGAAACACCGATCCATGCATCAAAACGCCGAAGTGCAAGCTTGTTGACATTCCCGTAAGTCAGCGCAGCAATGGGTCTTCCCATATAGTCCAGGCGGTAATCGCTGTGGACTGTGGTAATTACCGGAATACCCGCCTTCTTTTTCAGCAGAATTCCCATCATATTCGCCCGCGCACCGTGGCAGTGTATGAGTTGATATCCGTCATGACGAATCATCGCAAGGATTCGTCTGCGGGCCGAGATCAGATTCTTGCCTTCAATCACCGTGGTCGGGATACCGAGTCTGCGCGCTTCATCGGCAAACTCGCCCTCCATAAAGCAGATTAAATGCACCGTCTCCGTCCGGTTCAAGCCGTTCAGGAGCGACAGCACATGTGTCTTTGCGCCGCCGATGTCTCCTCCCGAAATCAGATGTAGTAGTTTCATGGTTCTTCCGTCCTATTCCGTAAAATCGGATATCTTTTTCTATTATAATACGGATTTGTCAAAGAAGCAATCGGAATCTGCATTTTCCTGTCGCGCCTTCTGTGACGTGCAAAAATATGCGTAAGAGAAAATGCAAAAAAGGATTGCAATTTTTAAAAAACCTGCTATAATAACGGTACATGCAGGTGTAGTTCATTGGTAGAACATCAGCTTCCCAAGCTGAATAGGGGGGTTCGATTCCCCTCACCTGCTCCAGATTCATGAAGATGCCTGAGGGTATCTTGTCTAAAGATGAACCGGTCGTTTTGCATCTATGCAGAGCGGCCGGTTCGTCTAATGCTATCCGCAATAATATACATTCATACCATCGATTTTTACACCATCAAGCCATCCGCACATTCTCATGTCAGCGAAACTGCCGAGCGATTGGCAAATGTCAAAAGATTCATGAGCCCCATCGCTGTTCTTAGTCTACACATGTGAAACAAAAGGATACCTGTTTTCGGTAATATGCATCCCATACTTCCGAGGCAGTCACGCCTCTGTGTTTCTAATGTATCCATTAGAAACACAGAGGCGTTTTCCTTTTGCTTTAGATTTCCGTTTTCAAATTCTCCAGCACAGCGCCGACCTTTTCCGCCAATGTCCTGAGTGCACCGTCGCGGAAGGGCGATGCAATACCCGCTTCCTCCAGAAGCTCGTCATAATACTTCTCGCCTCCCTGCTTCATCAGGCGCATATAACGTGCGAAGGCATCGTCATAGTCCTCCAGAGAGGCAAGCAGGAAGCCAAACGCCGCCGTCTGCGCAAGGCAATAGTCGATATAGTAAAATGGCGATTCATAGATGTGCATCTGATACTGCCAGCGGCGACCCTCCTCCAAAAACGGCATTCCCTCCGTGGAAATATACGGGCGGAATTCCTGCTCCAGCTTCTTCCATGCAGCATTTCGTTCTGCCGGCGTCATGTCGGGATTTTCATAGACAATATGCTGGAAATAATCCACGATCGTTCCGTAGGGGAGGAATGAGAACGCGTCCAGCGCATGCATATACTGGTACTTTTTCGCCTTTGCACCGAAGAATTTTTCGATATACTTCCACGCGAAAAATTCCATGCTCATAGAATGGGTCTCCGCCGTTTCCATACCGCCGCAGCCGATCTCCAACGCAAACTTATTGTCTGCCGTCAGGTAGGCATTCAGCGCGTGCCCCGCTTCATGCGTCATAACATCCACATCGCCCGATGTCCCGTTAAAATTCGCGAGGATGAACGGCTGCTTATAAAGCGGCAGCTCCGTGCAATAGCCTCCGCCCCATTTGTTCTTTCTGGCGTCCACGTCGAAAGCGTCATTTTCCAGCATCAGGTCGATAAAACTGCCGGTCTCCTTGCCCATCTCATGATACATTTCCTTTGCCGCCCGGAAAATATCCTCTTTTGTTCCGATGGGACGGGGATTGCCACCGGGGATGATCACGCCGTCATCATAGAGCATGTAGTGATCAATGCCCAGCATTTTTGCATTCTCGGTGCGCAGTTTTGCCACCATCGGGACGATGGATTCGCGCACGTTGTTGCGGAACGTCTCAATCTCACGTTTTCCATAGCTGACGCGATTCATGCGGTAGTAGCCCAGCTCAACATAGTTTTGATAGCCCAGTTTCCGCGCCATACGGGTACGCACCTTGACCAGTCGATCATAGATGTCATCCAACCGTTCCCGATAGCCGTTCATAACGCTGCCCATGACCTCATAGGCTTCCTTGCGGGTCGCACGGTCCTCATTGGTAAAGTATCCGGCGAGTGCAGCGCGGCTCAGGGTCTCGCCGCGGAATTCAAATTCCATTCCCGCCATCATTTTGGAATACTCGGAGACGATCTTGTTTTCCTCAATCATATCCTCCACAATGACGGGAGACATGGCCTTGGACTGTACCTCCAGGTAGCGGAAATAGACCGGCGACAGCGCTTCCTCCAGCTCCTTGCGGAAAGGAGATTGCAGCAGTGCGTTGCTGTACTCCGTCATGAGGCTTTCAATCTCCGGTGAGATTTCGTCAAAATAGTCCTTCTCCCTGAGATAGAACTCATCCGCAGTATTGCAGGAATACCGGATATAACACAAATTGCTCTGGGTCGAATAATTACGGACAAGTGCGAGATATTCCTCGCGCCATTGCAGAACCTGTTCCGGATTCTCCGCGTTTTTTACACCGTCAATGATCTGCCGCAGCTTGGTCTGCATGGTCTCGCACGCAATATGCTCATATGGGATGTCACAAATCTTCATGAATTATACTCCTTCACTGTGTATTTGCTCTAAAATCCAGTCTGCGCAGCGTTCCGCGGCATGTCCGTCCTCCCGCAAGCCCATTGCCTCGGAAAACTGCTCCCACTTCGCCGCATAGGACGGCGTGTCAAACGCACGGATGTTTTCACATAGTGTCTTGTTCGAATCAGCAAGCGGAAACGGAAGCCCTGTCAACGGGAAATAGAAGCTGCGGTCATTTTTATATGCCTCCACATCAACCGCGAACTGAAAGCAGGGTCTTCCGGTGATGGCAAAGTCGAACATCAGGGAGGAATAGTCTGTGATTACTACATCACACGCTGCCAAAAGCTCGGTAATGTCCGGATAAAGCGTTGCATTACAGACTTCGGTACCGTCATAGGCAAAGAGGTCGCCGGAAAGCTGCTCTACGGCGGGATGCAAACGTATCAACACCGTCCAATCGCCGCCAAAGCGCGACTTACACGCAGCTCTCAGCTGTTCGCAGTCAAGCTGATATGGCTCTGTCGAATGATCTGCGCGAAACGTAGGGGCATAGAGCACCAGCTTTTGCTTCTGCGGCAAACGGAAAAACTTGTGTACCTTTTCACTGCTCGCCGTACTGCCGGTAAGAAGCAGGTCATTCCTCGGTGAGCCATACTCCAATACAGGACCGTCATACCAGAATGAATTCCGATAAAGCTTTGTCATATGTGCGCAATTAGATACCATCGCATCGCATTGCGCGGAATCACGCCTTGCATACGTTTCATAGTCCGGCGGAAGCTTATCCGCAGCATCCCGTTCGATCTGCTTGAGTGCAAGACCGTGCCAGGTTTGCAAATAGCGTTGATTCTTTCGTTTGAATCGCGCACCCTTTCGGCAGTTATCCACCCAGACCTTTGCCGTGGACAGCTCACGAATGCGGCGCACGGAGTCATAGTCCACTGCCGTCACGCCCTCCGGCAGATCGGTCATCGCGTCGCCGCGTAGAAGCCATATGATTTTTACATCGGCTTGTTTTTGCAGCAGTGCCTGTGTGATTGCCTTCGGGTTCCCGGAATAACTCTTGCCGTAAAAACTGGAGAAAACCACCTTGTTCCGGTCGATGGGGAGCAGTTGAAAACAGCACCATGCCGCCATTGACTTGATTTTACTCAGCAGACTCATGATTCTCTCCCTCCGGCTGTTTCAGGCGGTCACGGTAACGCCAGATCACAGCAATCCTGAATAGCAGGATAATCGTCTCAGCCACGGACAGCAAAATCGCCAGTGTAACCATATTCATATGACCCGAAAGATACAAAACCAACAGGTTGATGATGTGGACGATTGAGCCAAAAATGACTGAGTAGTTTGCATATTTGCTTAAGCCCATCGCTGTCAACGTCGGGAAGCCCAAAATATAGCTTGGCAGCGTGACGACGCCGACC
>CAMGMW010000060.1 GCA_946059285.1 uncultured Clostridia bacterium | reverse complement strand
GTATGGGAACAAATAATTAGGCTTATTTCCGCTCCAGCTCCAGCGGACCCTCTCCTATGAACGGACCAAACAGATCGTCACCGTAGGGATTCAGCGAAACCAGACGAAGCGTATTGCTTTCTAATTCAAAGGAGTACTCACCGCAGGAATCACCGTCCAGGAAGATGACGTCCCCTTCAATCCAGTAATCTCCGTACACATCAGAAGAAGTGAACTCAAGCATAGCAACGTTTTGCGCGGCGTATTCCTCCACAGTGACTCCGTAAGTCTCCAAAAAGGCTTCCGCAAACTCCTCACGGCTCCAGCCGCTCTCTTCTCCGATCTGATAAACTGCTTCAACTAACGGAGCTTCTATTGCCTTGCGCAGAGCCTCAAATGACGCGTCCGTACGATCGTGGTCTATGGAGACCGTAAAGTGCTCATCCTCATCCAGTGTCAGCGTAAAGGCCAAAATGAACGGCTCCTCCATTTGGAGGTCAAGCCCGAGCTGTTCCGTGATGATTTCGGTATACTGGTCGGTAACATCGCCTTCAAAATACCAGGCACCCTGGATATCAGAGCCGATAAAATATGCCTGAAGCCAGTCATAGCTGGGATTGCCTGCGGTTTTGACCCGGACCTCATCCAACAGCGCCTTTGTGTCCGCTTCTGTCATGGTGAGGACGTTAATCATATCCGCGGCCAGCATTGCCGGGTTCTTTGCCAGCGGTGCGTAGGTCCAGTGGACGACAATGCTGTCATATGTCAGCGCAAAATCGGCAATCTCATTGTGGTACCCATAAGACAGGACAATCTCTTCGGAAGAAAGAAGGTCATCGCTCACATCGGTAGAAAAACGCAGCTCGCCGCGGGTATCGTCACAGGTAAGGGTGATACTGTCTGCGCCATCATACGCGGTACAGGTAAAGCCAACGCCTGTTTGCTCTGTGTTGACCACGCAGACGATTTCATCGTCCGTGCGGAATTCTACGGAAGTCCACGGATTTTCGGTGCCGGTCAGACGGTAGGTATTTCTTGCACCGTACTCGTCTGTAAAGCTGAAATAGGACAGATTTCCGTTCTGATCGATGCCGAGGATAACATCCCGGAAATACTCAGCGACCTTCTCCGGATCAAGCTCGACATCGGCGGTGATATCCTCAAGCTCAATTCCGCGGAACATGATGTGGTCAAGACCGTACTGCAGACAATCCTGCAGCAGCGTAGCAAGTGCTTCTGCGTCATAAGCGACGGAATATAGCGTTACCTGATCCATCTTGCCGTCCTTTGCAAACTTCAGCGTATCGATGAAACGGTCATAGTCTGTTTTGTATGTCTCCAGGAAATCATCCGTCGAGACAGGTTCCACAAAGAAATCCAACTCCAGCCGGCGCAGGATGTTTGCGCTATCGTCATCATCGTCTCCTAAGACATCGGACAGAGACTGACCAAAGTCCTTCAGCGGCAATCCGTAGGTGCCGTCGCTCAATTCCGGGGCTTGCAGCATGAAAGAAGCTTCATCGGCGGAGAACAGGAAACCGAGCGTATATTTCTCAATGCCGGAATTTACGGTGCCGTCCAGACAGCGGGACGGGCGGTCATAGTTCATGCTCATTTTGATGTTCGCATCAAAATCGATATAGCTCGCGGCATCCAGCGTCATCTCAAGATCGGCGCTATATTGACCTGCCTTTTCATAATCGCTGACAGCGTCAATGGCATTTTGCAGGTTTTCCGTGTTGGCAAAGAGCGTCTTAAACGCTTCCTTTGATTGATCTGCCGCGCGGACAATCCGGTTTTTCGGTGCGTTTCAAATGAGGAAATAGAACAAAAGTGCACCGGCAATCAGCAGGACAAGGACCGGCAGCAGGATCCAGAGCCATAGCTTGCGCTTTTTCTTCGGTGGTTCCTGCGGCGGATATGCCGCATATCCTTCAGGCACGTTGTATCCGTTATTCGCAGCATACCCGTTGGGAAGGCCCTGCGGAATCACGGGCTGCTGTGGTACTTGCTGCTCAGTGTATTGCGCTGCCGGTGCCTCCGGCATACTGTCAACCATGGGTGCTTCCGGCATGCTGCCGACCACGGGCGCTTCTGGCACGCTGTCGACCACGGGCGCTTCTGGCACGCTGTCGACCACGGGTGCCTCCGGCGCAATCGGGGGATACGGCACAGCGGGGATTTCCGGCATTGCGGTTGGAATGACCGCCTCCGGGGCTGACGGAGCAGTAGGGACCTCTCCGGGGACTGCCGCAGTCGGAGCGGGCGGTGTTGTGGCGCCCAAAGGGCTGCCGCATTGGGCGCAGAATCTTGCGGCATCAGGATGTGGACTGCCGCAGTTGGGACAAAAACTCATGATTTACAGCCATCCTTTCATTTTTGATTAATCCAATTGTAGCATTCATTTGATAGAATGTCAAACACAAGTAAAATGCGGGAATGGATTGCTTCTGCGCGGGAAAACTGATATACTGACTGTATGGTTATCATGAAAGGGGCTTTTCTATGACCTTCCGGGAAATCACCGAAAATGAAAGAATCCGCACCTATATTCAAGGTGCGGATGCCTCCTTGTCTGCGTTGGGCTACACGGAGCACAGCTTTGCACATGTGACCCATGTTGCGCAGAGCGTAAAATACATTTTAGAAACACTGAATTATGACCCGCATACTGTGCAGCTTGGGCAAATTGCCAGTTATCTGCACGATATCGGAAATCTGGTCAACCGTGTGGATCATTCTCAAAGCGGCGCTGTCATGGCATTTCAGATCCTGAATGAGCTTGGTTTTGCCGCGCAGGATATTGCCACCGTTGTTACCGCCATCGGAAATCATGACGAAGGGAACGGAGTTCCGGTCAGCGCCGTGGCGGCAGCACTGATTTTGGCAGATAAGGCAGACGTGCGCCGCAGTCGTGTCCGCAACCAGGATGAAACCTGCTTCGATATCCACGACCGCGTCAACTATTCAGTGAAAAAGTCACAGTTGAAAATCAATGAGGATCGAACGCTGGTCAAGCTCAAACTGACAATCGATACGCATTACGGCTCCGTCATGGATTATTTTGAGATTTTCATGCAGCGTATGCTCCTGTGCCGCAAAGCGGCGGAGCGGCTGAACTTGCAGTTCAAACTGATCATCAATGAACAGCAGGTGGTTTAGGAGACATCCAGATCCCGGTAGGGGTACAGACGCTCCCATGTGTCCGTCTCCCGGTTGTACTGCACCGAGCTGCGGTGTGCGGAGAGCAGGCGCACGATGTCAAAAACATCGATCCAGATTTCCGAATTGCATTCTTTCTGGCTTTCATCAAATACCAGTTCCATGCCGAAATGGAGATGGACCGTTTGGATGTTGTTGACGTTTTCTTTTGTAGAGTAGCCGGTTCTGCCCATGAAACCGATGACGTCACCCGCGGTCACATGGTCGCCTTCTTTCAGACCCTTTGCATAGGGATTGTCCTTTCGAAGATGGGCATAGTAATAATATCGCAGCGTGTCGTCGGAACGGATGCCGATGCGCCAGCCGCCGTACTGATTCCAGCCTATCGCCTCTATGGTACCGGATTCCACGGCGACAATGGGGGTTCCGAGCGAGCCCATCAGATCGTTCCCCAAGTGCTTTCGTGCAAAACCGTAGCTTCGTCCCACACCGAAATCCGAACAGTGGGAATAATAGTAGCCCGCAGCAATGGGGGAGAACGCCTTGAGCCCATAAGTCGGTTTCCATTCTTTCAGACCGGTTTCCTTGTTGGTGACCTCAATGGCATAATTTCCTACCAGACCGCCCAACGCGGCGTGATATGCCTCCTGGTAATAGGTGAAATATTTGTACTGATTTCCGAGAAATTCCGCCGGAGAACGGTCGCCGCGCAGGTCCTCGGCAGCGGAGTTGACTGCTTTGACGCTGAGTCCGTGACCGCCGCACCGGGTGGCGGCAAGCGCTAAAATGTCAATCCAACTCAATGGCTTTTCCTTGCCCTGTGAATCAATGTCGATCTCCAACGCCTGCTGCAGGACGGGATAGTCCACGTCAAAATCAACCCATTTGATATAGTTGCCTGCCGCGTCTGCCTTCGGAGAAAGCAGTACCAGCGCCAGCAGGCAGAAAAGAATTCTCTTTTTCACAAACCTCACCTCCGGGATAGTCTGCGAAAAAGAGAACCGTATTATTCGAGGGAATTCGTCACAATCGCCAGAACACACATTTCCTCCGCGTCCAGAACCGGCAGATCGCTGCATAGAAGTCCGCCATAATATAACTCCGCCCGACTGTCACATTCGGAAAGAACCGCACATAGCGAACGGTAGCTGACCAGGAAGTACACCGCTGTGCCGTCGATTTGCTTCGCTGCAGCGTCGCAAATCGTGCAGTTGTCCAGCGGATCGGCATCCTCCGGGAGCGAGAGCGTATCGTTCCAAAGCAAAAGCAGAGGATTCGTGTCATCTCCCCAGACGATTTCCGCAGAGGGGAGGAACAATCCCTGCGCCTCGGGCGGCTCACTTGCGCTGTCGTATTCGGTGGCTCCATCCTTTGAAGAAAACATACCGTACGCAAATTCGGCATCCGCAGTGTTGCACTGGTCAGAGATATCTGCTACTTCCAGAGCCATGTCTTCCATACTGGCGGAATCCTTCTGCGCGTTGGAAAGCGCAGGTAAGGCGGCAAACACCGCAACAGTCAAGGCGGCAGCCGCAGAAAGTGCAGCGACCCATGCGCGACGGTGAGAGCGCGGCGCGGCGGCCTGCGGCGTCGTGCGGACCTGCGCCATGATCTTTTCCGTCAAGTCTTTCGGGGGCGTACAGGGAAGCGCGGCAAGGAGTTCGTCGTTTTCTGTCAGTGTGGACAAAAGTGCGCGGCACTGCGGGCATTGCTTCAAATGTTCCTGCAAAAGCTGCTCTTCCCGCGCGCTGTTTGCGGCGTCAATGTGCCCGCTGATCAGATCCAGATATGCTTCACAAGTCATGACTGCGACCTCCTTCCTGCTGTTTTTGACGGTTTTGTTTCGGCTTTGTTCCTTATTTGCAATAAATTTTTCCGGAGGCTTTCCCGCGCTCGGGAAAGCCTTGACTTTACGGTTCCCTCGCGTACCTGCAATATTTCGGCAATGCTGCTGTAGCTCAGCTCATGAAGCACACGCAGTGTCAGGATCTGCCGATGCTCCGGCTCGAGCAGGGCAAACGCCTGCTTCAATGCCTCCTGTTCCTCAGAAAGGATCATCGTATCCTCAGGCGTAGGAGCGTTCTCGCGGAGTTCCAGCGTCTGCTCCTCACCGTTTGCATCCTCAAAGGTCAGCGGAACCGTCCGTATTTGCTTTGCGCTTCGCATAAAATCAATGCACACGTTGGAGGTCAGCCGATACAGCCATGTAGAGAAAGAAGACTGAAACTGGAATCCGGGCAGACCGCGCCATGCCTTCAGGAATGCTTCCTGTGTCAAATCGGCGGCATCCTCCGCGTTACCCGTGATCCGGAACGCCAGCCGATAGACCTGCAGCTGGTAGGCTATTACCAGTTCCTCAAATGCATCAGCGTTGCCCTTTGCGGCCATTTGAACCAGTGCTTTTTCGTCGATGGTACTCACCTCAAATCTCGCTTGATTGCCCTTGCCACAGCAAAGACATCGTCCATGGTGGAAAGCTTCGAAATCTGATCTTTATAATATGCGCTGTGCGCGACGCCGCGCAGATACCACGCCAAATGCTTCCGTGCCTCCAAACATGCGATATGCTCGCCTTTGTCCTCCACTGCCAGAGAAAACTGCCGCAGCGCGGTATCAATCCGTTCTGCAAGCGGAGGACGCTCCGGAATCGGCAGATTCTGCAATGCGCAGTTGAGCTGCGTGAATAGCCACGGGTCGCCAAAAGCCGCCCTGCCGATCATAAACAGCGCGGCGCCTGTGTGCGCCCGACAACGGAGCAGTGCGGTGGGCGAAGCGATATCCCCGTTGGCAATGACAGGGATCTTGACCGCCCGGCAGACGTGGGCAATCGCATCCCAGTCCGCAATTCCGGAGTAAAGCATGGTTTTGGTTCGCCCGTGCACGGCAATCGCGGCAGCGCCGTTGTCTTCTGCCGTCTGCGCCAGTTCCACGGCATTGATGCTGCTCTTATCCCAGCCGAGACGGGTCTTTACCGTCACGGGGACAGAAACGGCGTCCGTTACGGCACGAATGATCTTGCCTGCCAACGGCAAGTTGCGCATCAATGCGCTTCCGTCACCGTTTCCGGCAATTTTCGGCATGGGGCAGCCCATATTGATGTCGATGAAATCGCATCCGCTGTAAGCAACGGCAAGCTGTGCCGCTTCCGCCATAATTTCCGGATCGTTTCCGAAAATCTGTGCGCCGCAGAGAGAACCTTCATTTCTGCGCAGCAGTCCGCGGCTTTTTTTGTCTTGATAGACCAGCGCACGGGAGGAGACCATCTCTGTCACGGTGATTGCGGCGCCAGATTCGGCGCAAACAGTACGAAAGGCATAATCTGTCACACCTGCCATCGGCGCAAGCGCGAGGCAGCCGTTGACCGGCGTCCCAAGAAATGCCGTTGATTTCACTTCCTGCTCGTACTTTACCATAAAAGGTGACAAAACGCAAGCCGAAGGTGCTTACCCGCGGCTTGCGTTTTTGCAATGCGTCCACTCGGGACGGTTCATACTGGTTCTTGGTAAAAAGCAGCTTTTTATCAAGAACTTATGAGACGGCTTTTGTGGCGGCCTGCTGCAAAAGGGCGACGCAAATTGCGCCGCCTTTCTGATAAAAATGTTTTTATCAGAAAATAGCATCAAAAGAATATGACGCTGATTGCCCATGCAGCGGCGACGGGAACCGCGCCCGCAAGCGTCCAGAGACAATGGGACAGAATGTGTTTCGATGGGAGCTGCGCACTGACTGTTTCATTGGCGGCGCGATACGCTTCGGCCAGCAACTCCCGCTCGGAAACACCGTGCTTTTCAATGGCATCCTCTTTCAGCAAAAAAATCGCCTGTTCGAACAGCTTCGTATCAGGCGCTTTGACAACGATTACCTGACGTGTATTACCCTTGACCATGTACATTCCTCCTCCAGAG
>CAMGMW010000059.1 GCA_946059285.1 uncultured Clostridia bacterium | reverse complement strand
ACCGATGCTGCACTGATATTTTGGCTTGACATTTAAAAACAATATACTATTATAGTATTATCGGCGATTGTTCGCCGGAAAGGAGCAGCTTTCATGGCAAAGCAGAATAAATTGAACTTTAACCCCATGGCGTGGTTTCGCCGCAACTGGATTGCACTGGTGGTGCTGTCTGTGATCCTTGCCGGCGGGATTGCGCTGTACTGCGTTGCGCATCCTGCTGCGGAAGCGCAGAATGCGCAGACCGGGGATTATGTGGAATATGAAAATGCCGTGGTGCGGGAAATTATCTCGGATTCCTGTGAGCCGGATGAGATATCTGAAAATCACATGCGCGGCGAGCAGAAATTTACCGCGGAGGTCCTGACCGGACAGTATAAAGGCAAGCTGCTGCTGATAGAAAACACCGTCGGTCCCATCTATGGTCAGCGGTTTGATGTCGGGGACAAAGTAACCATCTCCATCTCTACCTACTCCGACGGTACGATCCGTTCCTCGGTCTATGAATACGATCGCAGCACCGCGATTTATATTTTGACCGCGCTGTTCATCGTGATCACGGTTTTGGTCGGCGGAAAGGTTGGTGCGAAGTCGCTGGTCGGTCTGCTTTTGACGGTGACGGCTCTCTTGTGGATTCTGCTTCCATTGCTTCTGCAGGGCTGGGCAACCATCCCGACAACTTTTTTGGTTTGTGTGATGGTGGCGTGTGCTTCCTTTGTGATTCTGGGCGGAGTGAACAGGAAAACCATTTGTGCCATGCTGGGAACTTTTGCGGGCATTGCGCTGGCGACGCTTTTGGGCTTACTTGCGCAGACGGTGCTGCGCATCGACGGCTATCGGCAGGAATATGCGGAAGCTCTTTTACAGCTCCGGCAAACCGGAGAGAGTGCTATCGGCATTTCAGGGCTTGTAGTCAGCGGCGTTATTATCAGCGCATTGGGCGCGGTAATGGACGTGGCGATGAGCATTTCCTCTGCACTGAACGAGATCGCCTCTGTCGGTGAGGACCTGACTGCCCACCGCCTGTTCAAAAGCGGGATGAACATTGGCCGGGATATGGTTGGCACCATGACCAACACGTTGATTCTGGCGATCATCGGCAGCGGTCTGACGCTGATTGTTTACATTTGTTCTCTGGATTTACCGATCCATGAATTCCTCTCCTCGCCGTATCTGGCATTAGAGCTGATCAGCGGGGTCGCAAGCTCCTGCGGCGTTGTGCTTGCGGTGCCGCTGACGGCGCTGATCAGTGCGTTTGCTTACGGAAAGAAACACAATTAACACGACTTCGGAAAACCACCGCGGACGCTTCCTTCGTCTGCGGCGTTTTTCAGCACATTTTGCACAGAAATGGGCGTACAATACAGGGAAAAACCAGAAAAACAAAATCTGGAAGGAAAACTAAACAAATCTTTTAAAAATCCGCCAAAACGGTTGAATTTTTTGTGCAAAGTAGTATAATAAACATATCTGATTGCATATCATCCCGGACGGAGAAGGAGAAACTTATGGAACAAATGATGCACAATGTACTGAAGCGGTTTTCTATGGGTGACGAGATGCATGCGTTTACCTTTCTCGGCTGCCATCCGGCCGAGCGGGATGGTGTGCAGGGCTATGTGTTCCGCGTCTGGGCGCCACGGGCACAGGGGGTGAGCGTCACCGGCGACTGGAACTTCTGGAACCCGATGGACCTTCCGATGACCTATCTGGAATTCGGCGTTTGGGAGGCGTTTTCCATCTATGCCAAGGAGGGCGATGCATATAAATATTGTGTTCGCCGCGCGAATGGCTCAACGGTCTATAAGGCCGACCCCTATGGCTTCCGCACCTGCAGGCTGCCGGAGACTTCCAGCCGCGTATGCACACTGGAAGGGTATACATGGGGCGACGCGGCATACCGCCGCCGGCAGGGGAAGAAAAAGCTGCTGGACAGCCCGATGAACATTTATGAGATACATTTCGGCTCGTGGAAGCGCAAGCCGGATGGAAGCTGCTACAACTATGAGGAGCTGGCAGACGAGCTGATCCCATATCTGAAGGAAATGGGCTACACGCATGTAGAACTGATGCCCATTTCAGAGTATCCCTATGATCCTTCGTGGGGCTATCAGGTCACCGGCTATTACGCACCCACGGCACGCTACGGCGAGCCGAAACAGTTTATGCGATTCATCGACTGCTGTCATCAGGCGGGCATCGGCGTGCTGCTGGACTGGGTACCGGCACATTTCCCAAAAGATGAATACGGTCTGTATGAGTTTGACGGCACCTGCTGCTATGAGCTGTCTGATCCTTTGATGAACGAGCATCCCGACTGGACAACCCGCATCTTTGATTTTGGCAAGGGCGAGGTTCAGTCTTTCCTGATCTCCAACGCGGTTTACTGGATGGAGATGTACCATTTGGATGGTCTGCGGGTTGACGCGGTGGCGGCAATGCTCTATCTGGACTATGGTCGGCGGGAATACCACCCCAACAAATACGGCGGCAAGGAGAATCTGGAGGCAATCGCTTTCCTGCGGAAGCTGAACCGGGCGCTTTTCTCCGTGCGCCGCAACGCCATTACCATTGCGGAGGAATCCACCGCCTTCCCAATGGTCACAAAGCCGGATTATGATGGCGGACTGGGCTTCCTCTATAAATGGAATATGGGCTGGATGAATGACATCCTGCGCTATATGTCCTTGGATCCGCTCTTCCGCAAGGGCAGTCATAATAACCTGACCTTCTCCATGACCTATGCTTATTCGGAAAACTTCGTTTTACCGCTGTCCCATGATGAGGTCGTCCACGGAAAAGCGTCGCTGATCAACAAAATGCCCGGCGACTATGATGCGAAATTCAGCAATCTTCGTGTGCTCTACGGCTTTATGATGGGACACCCGGGAAAGAAGCTCAGCTTTATGGGCAATGAATTCGCACAGTTCATTGAGTGGCGGCATGATCAGGGACTGGACTGGCTCCTGCTGGATTATGAGCGTCACCGCCAAATGAAGGATTACATACGGGATTTGAACCATTTTTATCTGGAACACAGCAGCCTTTGGAACAATGATTCCGATTGGAACGGATTCCGCTGGATTGCGCCGGACGACCGCGATAACAGCGTTGTCTCTTTCCGGCGCATCGATCGCAGAGGTCGCGAACTGATCGTTATTTGCAATTTCTGTCCGGTGGCGCGGACGGGCTACCGGTTGGGTCTGCCCAAAGCGGGAGAATATGAAGCAGTACTCAACAGCGATGATGCCGCCTACGGCGGCAGCGGGCTGCCGCTCCCGACAGTCACCGCTGTCAAGGAGCCATCACACGGCTTACCTTATTCCGGCGAATTCACGGTACCTCCGCTTTCCGCGGTCTTTTATCGCAGAAAAGTGACCCCAAGAAATCGATCGAAGGAGAGATGAGCATGAACTTCCAGAAAAAACACTGTGTTGCAATGCTCCTGGCCGGTGGTCAGGGAAGCCGCCTGATGGTGTTGACAGAAAACACCGCAAAACCCGCAGTCCCTTTTGGCGGGAAGTACCGCATCATTGATTTCCCGCTGTCTAATTGCGTCAACTCCGGTATCGATACCGTGGGCATTCTGACCCAGTATCAGCCGCTGGAGCTGAACGAGTACATCGGCAATGGTCAGCCGTGGCGGCTGAACCGCAGCCACGGCGGCGTGCAGGTACTGCCGCCCTATGCAAGGAGCAAGAAATCCGAGTGGTATAAAGGCACCGCGAACGCGATTTACCAGAATATCCCGTTCATCGAACGGTATGACCCGGATAACGTGCTCATTCTCTCCGGTGACCATATTTACAAAATGGACTATGCCGCCATGCTTCGCTATCATGAAAAACAGGACGCGGACTGCACCATCGCGGTTCGTACCGTACCGCTGGAGGAGGCGAGCCGCTTCGGCATCATGAACACCCGCGAGGACGGCACGGTTTATGAATTTGAGGAGAAGCCGAAAAAGCCAAAGAGCACCAACGCCTCCATGGGCATCTACATTTTCAAATGGCACATTCTAGAGAAATTCCTCATTGCCGATGAGGAAGATCCGAAATCCGAAAATGACTTTGGGAAAAATGTCATTCCCGCGCTGCTGAATGCGGGACATAAGCTCTGCGCCTATGCGTTCAACGGTTACTGGAAGGACGTCGGTACCATTAACTCTCTCTGGGAAGCGAATATGGAACTGCTGGGGAAGGAGCCGGAATTCAATATTTACGGCGAAAAGGGCAAGCGTATTTATGCCAGAAACTATGCGATGCCTTCCAGCTTCATTGCCAAAGAATCCAAGAATGTGAACAGCTTTATTGCGGAGGGCTGTGAAATCTTCGGCAGCGTCACCCATAGTGTGATTTCTACCGGATGCGTTATCGAGGTCGGCGCCGTTATTGAAGACAGCGTCATCATGCCGAACGTGCTGGTGGAAAGCGGGGCGATTATCCGGCATGCCATCATCGGTGAGGACTGCCGTATTTGCCGCGGCGCGGTGATCGGCGGGATGTTTGCAGAGGGAGAGCAAAAGAAGATCAGTGTAGTCGGCAAGGCCAAGATCGTTGCGCCCAATGCGGCGATCATGCCGGGCGAAGTCCGATAATCAGACAGAGGGAGGCAATTCATTATGACGACAATGGGAATCATTTTTGCGAACATTTATGACAGTTCCCTCGGCGAGCTGACCAACAAGCGTACCATGGCATCCCTTCCATACGGTGGGCGCTATCGCCAGATCGACTTTTCCCTGTCCAATATGACCAATTCGGGCATCCGCCACATTGGCATCATCACGAAGCACAACTATCAGTCGCTGATGAATCATATCGGTTCGGGTCAGGAATGGGATCTGGATCTGGAGGAAGGCGGATTGGAATTCCTGACGCCGTTTGCCATGGGACACAACGGGACCTACCGCGGCAAGCTGGAGGCACTGAATTCCGCTATGAGTTTTTTGGAGCTGTCGCAGGAGGAATATGTAATTCTGGTGGACAGCGGCGTGCTTTGCGCGATTGATTTCCGCAAGGTGCTCGAGGCCCACATCGCCTCCGGTGCAGACGTGACCGTGGTGGTCAAGGAAGGAATCAGCAACGGCAAAAAACAACTGGATATGGCGGTCAAGGTGGACGCCTCCGACCGGGTGACGGACCTTGCCGTGGACTACTGCGCAGACAGTCAGTATCTGGCGTCGATGGGTATTTTCATCATCAAGCGGGAATTGCTGATGCGAGAGGTCACGGAGGCAGTGGCGCATAATCGTTATCACTTTGAGCGCGACCTTGTCATGCACGGTTTCGCGGAAACGGGGATGCATGTCAACGCATACCGCTTCGGCGGTGTTGCTCTGTTCAATGAGAGCACGCTGGAATTCTATCAAAACAGCTTGGCGCTGCTTCGCCCGGAGGTGCGGCACGGGCTGTTTGGCAGCGGTCTGACGATTTACACGAAGGTTCGGGATGAGGTGCCCGCATACTACGGCGAGCATTCAGAAATCGATGACTGTATCGTTGCCGACGGCTGCACACTGGAGGGGAGCGCGAGCAATTCGGTCCTGTTCCGCGGTGTGCGACTGGCGGAAGGCGCAAGGGTGCGCGACAGCATCCTGATGCAGGGCGTTGTGGTTGGCGCGGGAGCGGATCTGGAATGTGTGATCATGGATAAGGGCGTTGTTGTACGTCCGAATTCCGTTCTGCGCGGCACAAAGGAGCATCCGCTGGTATTCAAAAAGGGAGAGGTTGTATGAAAATTGCGATGGTTGCTTCCGAGGCTGCGCCGTTTGTAAAAACAGGCGGTCTCGGGGATGTGATGCAGGCGCTGCCCGCGGAGCTTTCCAAACTGCGGGGCAATGAGATATGCCTGTTTTTGCCGTACTACAAAAGGCTGAAGCAGGATACATCGCTTGCGGTGGATTTTGTAGGCTCCTTTAACATGGAACTGGCGTGGCGCGAAAGCTATGTGGGCATTCTCCAGCTCAAGTCCCGGCGGAAAAAGCTTCGTGTCTATTTCATCGACAATGACTATTATTTCGGTGCGCGCAGTACAATTTACGGCGATTTTGACGACGGAGAGCGCTTTGCCTATTTTTCCAAAGCGGTGCTGGCTGCCCTGTATTTTCTGGACTTCAAGCCGGATATCCTGCACTGCCATGACTGGCAGGCGGCGATGGCACTGATATATCACAAGGCACTGTATCAAAACTGGAGTCCCAATACCAAAACGGTTTTCACCATTCATAATGTGGAGTATCAAGGCTGGGCGGATGCATCGTTCTTTAACAACACGCTGGGCTTGCCGGAGGAATTCCGGGGTCGATTGACCTTCGATGGCGCGATCAACGTGATGAAGGGCGCCATCGAGCTTGCGGATATTGTGACCACCGTTTCTAAAACCTATGCCGAGGAGCTTCGCTACCCGTACTATGCCCATCGGCTTGACGGCGTCCTGCGTGGGGCTTGGCTCTGGGGCATCACCAACGGCATTGACACTACGGTCTATGACCCCGCGACGGATCCGGCAATCGCCGTGCATTATTCGGCGGAGAAAATGGAAGGAAAGTGGGAGAACAAGCGGGCACTTCGTCAGGAGCTGGGACTGCGGACCGATACCGACGCGCCGATTCTTGCCATGGTGACGCGGCTTGCGGGGCACAAGGGAATTGATCTGCTCTGCTACATTTCCCAACGGCTGATGCAGCGGGAGGTGCAGCTTGTCATTGTCGGCACCGGTGAGAAGCAATATGAATATGCGCTCAGCGCACTTGCAAGGCAGTATCCGGGACGAGTCGCGGTACGACTGTGCTTCGATCCCGCGTTGGCGTCAAGGATTTACGCCGGTGCAGATGCGTATTTGATGCCGTCAAAGTCAGAGCCGTGCGGTTTGTCGCAGCTGATCGCTATGCGCTACGGCACGGTGCCGATCGTGGCGGCCACGGGCGGTCTGCGCGATACGGTCTGGCCGTACAATCCTGAGACCGCCGCCGGCAGAGGCTTCACCTTCCAGAGCTATAATGGAGATGATTTTCTCGGTGCCAGTGACGGTGCCGTGGGGCTGTATTACGTCGA
>CAMGMW010000058.1 GCA_946059285.1 uncultured Clostridia bacterium | reverse complement strand
CTATACATAAAACAAAAGATCGGGAACAAACTATGGTAGAGGTGTCATACAAATGTTGATTTCGTTTTTAAGAACACTATTATTATATATCGTTTTAGTGCTGACGGTGCGTCTGATGGGCAAACGCCAGATCGGTGAAATGGAACCGGCGGAGTGCGTCGTTACAATGCTGATCGCCAATCTGGCGGCCATTCCCATGCAAGATACGGCAATCCCGCTGCTGTCCGGTCTGGTTCCTATCCTCGTGATTCTGGGAATCGAGCTGGTGCTTGCAGTTTTGACTCTGCGCTCCATTCGCCTGCGGCAGTTTTTTTGCGGCAAGCCGATCATTCTGATGGAAAACGGCAAGATCATTGAAAAGAACCTGCGAAGTACCAGAGTCAATCTGGACGAGCTGACGATGCACCTGCGGGAAAAGGATATTTTTGACTTAACCACAGTCAAATATGCTATTCTGGAGACAAACGGGCAGCTTTCCACCCTGCTGTACAGTAAAAATCTCCCCGCCTCCGCAAAGGACGCCGGTGTCCATGTGCCGGATGCCGCGCTCCCGGTCACACTGATTTCCTCCGGTCATCTGATGCGCGAAAATCTCGCAGTTGCGGGGCGTGACATGGCATGGCTGGAAGATGAATTAAAAAAGCGCGCCTGTTCCATTCAAAAAGTCCTGCTGATGACCGTGGATGCAAGCGGAAAAATCTATCTCATCCGCAAGGAGGACATGAAGTGAAATATCTGTATATCGGCTGCGGTATCCTCGCCGTTTTGCTCGCTGTATGCATTTTCTGCGGCATTTTCTCCGCACGCGGCATTCAGGAAAGCATCGATCCGCTGAAAGCCGCCGTTTCCCTGCATGACGAAGGCGATTTTAACGCCGCCGTAAAAAAGGCTGCGCAGGCAAAGAGGGCCTGGGAGCGTCACGCCGGATTCCTCAGCTCCATCTTCAGTCACGAAGAGCTTGACGAGATCGCGGTTGCTTTCTCCGACCTGCAGTCCTATGCCGCAACGCAAACGCAGGAGGAATTCCGCTGCCGATGTGAGGAATTGCTCTTGCGGCTGGAGCACATCACCGAAATGGACATTCCTTTTTACTACAATTTCCTTATGGCTTGCATTTAGACGGCTTTCGATGTATAATAGTGCAAAATACCAATGCTCTCCCGGCTGCGGGGAGCATACATACCGGAGGCGGAAACCATGTCTATTCAAGAGCTTGACAGCCGCTATATTGCCCATACCTACCAACGCTTCCCGTTGGAGGTCACCGGCGGCAACGGTTCGGTCGTTTACGGCGGTGACGGCAAGGAATACATTGACCTTGGCAGCGGCATTGCCGTCAATATTTTCGGTTTGAATGACAAGCCCTGGCGTGAAGCGGTCGTTCGGCAGCTTGAGAGATTTCAGCACACATCTAATCTTTACTATTCAGAGCCCACCGTGGCGCTGGCGCAAATGCTCTGCGAGCGTACGGGTATGGAACGCGTCTTTTTCTCCAATTCCGGCGCGGAAGCCAACGAGTGTGCCATCAAGACGGCAAGAAAATGGGGCGCGACGCACAAGGGTGCGGAATACTGCAATATCATCACGCTGAAAAACAGCTTTCACGGGCGCACTCTGGCGACACTGGCGGCAACCGGACAGGATGTATTTCATCAGGATTATCAACCGCTTCCCGGCGGCTTTCTGTACGCGCCGGCAGGTGATGCGGACGCTCTGGAAAAACTGATTCAAACCCATCCCTGCGCCGCAATTATGTTTGAAGCTGTGCAGGGTGAAGGCGGGATCATGCCCATTGGGAAAGAGTTTGCCGATGCGCTCGCTCTGCTGGCAAAGAAATACGTGTTGCTTTTGATTGCTGACGAGGTGCAGCTCGGCAATGGGCGCAGCGGTCGGCTTTACGGTTACATGGAATATGGTCTTATGCCGGACATTGTCACCACCGCAAAGGGGCTGGGCGGCGGGCTTCCCATCGGTGCAACGATGTTCTCTCGCCGCGTTGCAGACGTTTTGCAGCCCGGCAGTCACGGTTCCACATTCGGCGGGAACCCGGTGTGCTGTGCCGGCGGCGTCAATATCCTCAGCCGGATTGATGACGCGCTGCTTGCGGGTGTGCGTGAACGCTCCGCTTACATATTCGACGCCCTCTCCGGCGTCCCCGGGATCCGCAGCGTCACCGGCATGGGTCTGATGCTGGGTCTGGAAACCGCACTTCCTTCGCGGGAATTTGCGGAAAAAGCGCTTTCCCTCGGTGTACTGGTCACCACCGCAAAGCAAAAGGTCCGTCTTTTGCCTGCGCTGAATATCCCCATGGAGCTGTTAAAAACCGCAGTGACTGTATTACAGCAGTGCGCGGCCGAATAAGGAGGAACAACATGAATCTGAAGGGCAGAAATTTCTTGACGCTGCTGGACTTCACCCCGGAGGAAATCACCGGACTGATCGATTTGGCGGCAGAGTTAAAGGCAAAGAAAAAATCCGGCATTCCTCACGATGACTACCGAGGCAAAACCATTGCGCTGATTTTTGAAAAAACCTCAACCCGCACCCGCTGCTCTTTTGAGGTCGCTGCCTACGATCTGGGTATGCATGTGACCTATCTCGACCCCACCGGTTCACAGATCGGCAAAAAAGAATCCATCGCCGATACGGCCCGCGTGCTGGGGCGGTTATATGACGGCATCGAGTACCGTGGCTTCGGTCAGAGCATCGTGGAGGAATTGGCAAAATATGCCGGTGTCCCGGTCTGGAACGGCTTGACCAACGAATACCATCCGACGCAGATTCTTGCCGATATGCTGACCATCCGGGAACATTTCGGTACACTCAAGGGGAAAAAGCTGGTATTTATGGGCGATTGCCGCTCTAATATGGCAAATTCGCTGATGATCGGCTGCGCAAAGCTCGGTCTGCATTTTGTCGCCTGCGGACCGGAAGGCTTCTTCCCCGATCCCGCGTTAGTCGCCCGCTGCGAAGCTGTCGCCGCAGAAACCGGCGCTACCCTTTCCTTTGAGACAGACCCAATGAAAGCTACGGAAGGCGCCGATGTGATCTACACCGACGTCTGGGTTTCCATGGGTGAGCCGATGGAGGCATGGGAAGCCCGTCTTAAAAAGATGCTCCCCTATCAGGTCAATGCCAAACTCATGGCAAACGCCGGGGATCATGCTGTTTTCATGCACTGCCTGCCTGCATTTCATGATCTTAAAACCGGTATCGGCAAGCAGATCGGCGAAAAATTCCAACTCGAAGCGCTGGAAGTCACCGATGACGTATTTGAAAGCAAGCAGTCCATTGTTTTTGATGAAGCAGAAAACCGCATGCACACCATCAAGGCAGTCCTGGCCGCCACACTATAAGCATCTTGTGGGCAGACAGAAGGATGGTCCGTCATGAAAATACAGGAATCTGCAGAAAACTACTTGGAGACAATTCTGATCCTCTATCGGCGAACCGGCGCGGTCCGTTCCATTGATATCGCAAACGAACTGGAGTTTTCGAAGCCGAGCGTCAGCATTGCAATGCGCAATCTGCGGGAAAACGGCTACATTCAGGTAGACGGCAACGGCTTTATCACCCTGCTCCCGGCGGGTTTCGAGATTGCTGAGCGCATTCTGGAACGCCACACCCTGCTAACAAACTGGCTGACCGCCCTCGGCGTGGATCCTGCCGTTGCTGCGGAGGACGCTTGCCGTATTGAGCACGTGATCAGTGCAGAAAGCTTTGACGCGATCAAGTCGTACGCTGCCAATCATTCGCGGTCGTCGAACGAATAGCCGTTGATTTTTTAGAAGAATAACGATATACTGTGTGTATCAATACAATACCGTGTTTCCGAGTCTGTGTTCCTAACGGTTCTCCCATGGATAACAGACCTGCGCTTCGGCGTAAAGGGTGTTGCCGGAAACGGCAATGCCTTCCGTGTTTGAGAAGGAAGCTGCTTTGGGGCGGGTTGTTTCCGTCCATTGCGTGTGCTGTCTTTCTCGCAGCACACGCTTTTTATTAAAACACAGTTCCGGAAGGAGGGAAACATTTGAATCCGAAAAAAAGCCGGGCAGTTCTGCTCTTATTGGGCGGCATTCTTTTGGCACTGTTTTTAGGATCGTTTTATATCGGGCGCTACGGTGTTGATATTCTAACGACCTGTCGTATCCTTCTGTCCCGTATTTTTCCGATAGAGGAAAACTGGGATCCTGCTATGACTACCGCAGTGATCAATATCCGCCTGCCTCGCATTTTGATGGCTTGCCTCGTTGGCTGCTGCCTATCCTCTGCCGGAGCCGCATATCAGGGCGTATTTCAAAACCCCATGGCATCTCCTGACATTTTGGGTGCCTCCTCCGGTGCCGCTTTCGGCGCCGCGCTGGCAATTTTGCTTGGATTCAGCACCGCGGGCATTACACTGATTTCTTTTTTCGTCTCCCTTCTTACGGTTGCACTGGTATATCTGGTGGCGCAGCGTGCGCAGGGAAAACGGGTCCTGAATCTGGTGCTTGCGGGCATGGTCATCAGCTCTCTGTTCAATGCGGCAACCTCTTATATTAAGTTGGTTGCCGATCCAACCAATCAGCTTCCCGCCATCACCTACTGGCTGATGGGCAGTCTTAGCGGCATGCGTTTGGATAAGGTTGTGCATATCCTTCCCGCGATGCTGCTGGGTCTGATCCCGCTCTTCCTGCTGCGCTGGAAGATTAATCTGCTCACGCTTGGCGACGATGAGGCACGGACGATGGGCGTCCATGCCGGACATCTGCGGCTCGGCGTGGTCCTGTGCGCTTCTCTGGTTACTGCAGCGTCAATTTCCGTGGCGGGCATGATCGGCTGGGTGGGACTGGTGATCCCGCACCTGTGCCGAAAACTGGTTGGCAGCAACTTTAAAGTTTTGATGCCCGCTTCTATGTTGGCAGGCTCCGCATTTCTCCTGCTGACTGACAATATCTCTCGCAATCTGATTGCCACGGAAATTCCCATTGGGATTCTTACTGCCTTTGTAGGTGCTCCATTCTTCCTGTATCTGATGCTGCGAAAGGAGGGACTGCGCTGATGCTTTCCGTCCATGATCTCCGTTTTTCCTACGGGCAGCGCAATGTGCTCAACGGCATAGAGTTCGAAGCAGGAGAAAACGAGCTGATTTTTGTCCTCGGTGCAAACGGCGCGGGAAAAACCACCCTTTTCCGCTGCATTCTCGGTCTTTTGCACGGCTATCACGGAAGTATCTTCGTGAACGGGAGCAATGCCTCCGAGCTTACAGCGAAAGAGCTTGCTAAAAAAATTGCCTATATTCCGCAATTCCATAATGCGGTATTCCCCTATTCTGCGCTGGACATGGTGCTGATGGGGACAAATCATCGGCTGTCGGTCTTTGCCTCCCCCGGCAGACGGGAACGGGAAATTTCAATGCAGGCAATGGAACAAATCGGGATTGCGGATTTTGCTGAACGTAGCTTTCAGACACTTTCCGGCGGTGAGCAACAGCTTGTGCTGGTCGCACGCGCACTGGCCCAGCAGGCGAAGATCTTTCTGATGGACGAGCCCACCTCTGCCCTTGATTTCGGCAATCAGGTACGGGTGCTGGAAAAAATTTCCGCTCTGTCTCACAGCGGATATACCATTGTGCTGTCATGCCATAATCCTCAACTCGCAATGCTCTACGCCGGACGCTTGCTGGCAATGCACGAGGGTCGCATCGTTGCCGACGGTGCACCGGAAAATGTCATGAATGCCACGCTGTTGGAACAGCTTTACGGCATTCCCGCCCAGTTTGTACAAACAGACGGCGGTATTCTGATCGCCCCGATCCGCTTGGAGAAGTCCTAACTGCAATATGCAGTTTGACTATATCAAAATCAAAAGGGAGCCACAAAATGAAGAGAATTCTATGCGCGTTGCTGGCGTTAGCCCTCCTTCTGAGCTTCACCGCCTGCAAAGACAGTACGCCCGACAACCCATCCGAACCTCAGATGTCCTCCGGAAGCGATTCTTCCGTGGAAGAGCCGTCTTCCGATCCTACGGCAGCCAATGTTGTTTTTACCGACTCCGTTGGGCGTGAGGTCGAGCTTCCCGCAAATATCACAAAGGTAGCAGTTTCCGGTCCTCTGGCGCAGATTGTTCTGTTTGCATTGTGCCCCGATCGACTGGTTGGCATTGCCAGCGAATGGGATGCAAGCGCAGAGGAATATCTGGACACGGCGTATTATAATCTCCCTCTGCTGGGTCAGCTCTATGGAGGAAAGGGAGAATTGAATCTTGAAACGCTGCTTGCCTCCGGTGCCGAAGTCGTAATCGATTTAGGTGAGCCAAAGGACAGCGTCGTAGAAGATCTGGATGCTTTGCAGGAGCAGACCGGTATCCCCTTCGTTCATATCACCTGCACCACAAAGACTGCCGGTGATGCCTACCGGATGCTGGGCAAGCTGCTGAATATGGAAGAAGAAGCCGAAATTCTGGCTTCTTATTGTGAGGAAAAATACGCATTAGCGCAGGAAATCGCCGAAAAAGTCGAAAAAGTTCGCCTGCTGTATGTGCTGGGTGACGCAGGACTGAACGTCATTGCGCGTGACTCTTATCACTCAGAAATCATTGACCTGCTTTCAGAAAACCAGGCAGTGGTTGAATCGCCGTCCTCGAAGGGAACCGGTAATGAGGTTGACATGGAGCAGCTTCTCCTGTGGAATCCGGATGTGATTCTTTTCGCACCGGACAGTATTTATGACACGGTCGGTGAGGATGCCGTATGGCAGCAGATGACCGCCATCCAGACAGGACACTATTATGAAGTTCCCTTTGGTCCCTATAACTGGATGGGCTTCCCTCCCTCTGTGCAACGTTATCTCGGCATGCTTTGGTTGGCAAAGCTGCTCTATCTGGAGGAAGCCACCTATGACTTGCAGGAGGAGGTCTCGGAGTATTTCTCTCTGTTTTATCACTGTCAGCTAACGGATGACCAATATCAGGTACTGGTCGCCAACTCCATCGGGAAATAAGGAAGTCTTTTCCGGTGCGCATTCGCGCAACGCCATATGAATGTAAACAGGGCGTGTTCATACTATCGCTTCTTTTCAGCGGTAGCGTGAACACGCCCATGCGAATACCAGTTCCTTTACATCAGCCCGAGATCGCTTTGACTATTTGATCGAGCCGTATTTTATGACGAATTGCCGGAGGATTCATGGCGTGACCTTTACTGTGAGTATGTCGGCA
>CAMGMW010000057.1 GCA_946059285.1 uncultured Clostridia bacterium | reverse complement strand
GGTTGATTCACGTTCGGCTGTTCACCGTTGGGATGATTCTGATGTTCCATCGTAAAGCTCCTCCTTATATTCCAGAATGTCGCCCGGCTGACAATGAAGTGCCCTGCACAGGCTTTCCAGTGTGGAAAAGCGGATTGCTTTCGCCTTTCCGGTTTTCAGGATCGATAAATTTGCGGGAGTGATACTGATGATCTCCGCCAACTCACCGGAGGAGATCTTTCGTTTTGCCATTACCACATCCAGGTTGATTTGAATCGCCATGCTGCCACCTCGCTAAATGGTCAGATTGTTTTCTTCCTTCAGTGCCGTCGCTGCAATGAAGCACCGGCGCACCACCCGCACGATCAGGAAGATGAACAGCATTGCCGCCGAGACAAGCAGCAGAGGCATATACCAAAATGCCGCAATCAGCATCACAGCTGCCACCGCAAGCGCACACCATGCGATCACAGCCATCAATAGACTGTTGGGTTTTGTAAACATTTCCTCCCGCCGGATATGCGCCAAAAGAAGCAACAGGCAGTACAGCGCCAGCATTGCAGGAGCAGCACAAGTATAAAACGCCGCCAGCAGTACCGTATAGACCTCCTGCGACATTCCGCGAAAATTCACATACCACGCGGTGATAGAGGGTAAAAAGAACAGCAGTACGGTCAGCGAGACCATGCAAAGAAGAACAAATGCGCTGCTGAATATGACGGAGCTTTTTTTCATTTTCTGCCTCCTGTGTCATTTTGTATTGCCAGTATAGCACCGCTGTTATTGTTTGTCAATAATTTTATTTCGATTTTCGAACAATCGGGGAAGTAGAAGAAATGCCATGCTTTTTTCTTGCAATTTCCTCTTGCGCTTTATATAATTATAATGAGATTTTATCGTATGCAGAAGGAGGGGTGCGCATGCGGCAAGTGATCGTGACCGACGTCCGTTACCGTACGGCCATGGCGGTTATCCGACCGCTGGCAAAGGCAGGCTACGAAGTCTGCGGCGTGCAGACAAAGCAGGAATCCCCCGCGCCTCCTCCTGCTTTTTCCTGTAAATATCTTGCCCGGCGGGAGCTGCTGGACGGTTCGGTGCATGACGATACCTACCCGGAACGGCTTTTGGCACTGTGCCGGGAATATGACCGTCCTGTTCTGCTGCCCATCGGCGCGGACACGCTGGCGATGCTGGCGGCAAATGCCGACCGCTTCCGCGCTGTATGCGAGCTTTTGATCCCGACGACGGCGGCGCTGGATACCGCCAACGATAAGCGCGCCGTGGCACAGCTTGCGCGGCAGCTCGGTATTCCCATACCGGAGGAGTATTGCGGTACACCGGATCGCTTTCCCGTCATCATCAAGCCACGCTGCGGGGAAAAGCTGGGATTGCA
Organism: uncultured Clostridia bacterium; assembly: GCA_946059285.1. Next base: position 5,940 of record CAMGMW010000057.1, on the reverse strand, counting down.
CGCGGAGCAGCGTTATGTTGTTGCAGACAATGCCGAACTCTTTGCCGACGCTTACCGAAAAATGTCCGCGCTTGATCCGCACCCCGTAGTGCAGGAGCTGCTGCGGGGCGACGGCGAGGGCGTATGTCTGGTCATGGATGAAGCGCATCAGCCCGTCAGCATTTTCTGCCATCGGCGCGTTCGGGAGTATCCCATCAGCGGCGGTCCCTCCGCCTGCTGCATCAGCACGGACAACGAGACACTGGCGGCGTATGCCGTGCGGCTGCTGCAAGCATTCAACTTCACGGGGATCGCTATGGTGGAATTCAAGGACGGACGTCTGCTGGAGATTAACCCCCGCATCTGGGGCAGCTTCCCCCTGACGGAAAAAAGCGGCAGTGCGTTTATCGTTGATTACATCCGTGCTGCTGCCGGTGAGCAGTTTCCCACGCCTGACCGTGTCTACCGGCGCGGACGGCGCATGCGTTTCGTGCTCAATGACACGCTGTCTCTGCTGTCCCATCTGCGACACGGTCACCTGAAGACCGCCGCGGTCGGCGCTTTGGATATCTTCCGGGCAAAAGAGGCCCTGTTTTCCTTTTCTGATCAAAAGCCGTTCTGGCGATATCTTTTTCAGGCCCTGCGCAGAAAGGGGAGCCTATGAATTATCGACTGGACCTGCATGTCCACACTGCCGCCTCTCCGGACAGCCGCTCCTCCCTTGAAGCGCTGACCGCTGCCGCGAAGCGCAGAGGCATCGACGCCTTTGCCGTGTGTGACCACAATCGCGCTTTTTATCCCTCCAGTACGGTGGACGGCGTGCTGCTGATCCCCGGCGTGGAGTACTCCACGGAGCATGGGCATCTGTTGGGGCTGTTTTTGGAGGCGCCATGTCATGTGCCGGGAGAGGAAAACGGTCGCGTGCCGTTCTCCGAGGCGGTGCAAGCCATCCGCCAATCCGGCGGACTATGCGTGGCTGCGCATCCCTTTGAACATACCAACCGCACATCGGAGGAGATCGCCGCCTGTCTCGACGCGCATCGCGCTGTGCTTGACGGTATTGAGGGCTATAACTGCCGCGCCGTGAAAAAGCGCCGCGACGCAAACCGCCTGGCACAACAGGCTGCGAAGCAACTCGGTCTGCTCTGCACCGCCGGAAGCGATGCCCATTTGCCTGGCGAACTGGGGCGGGCGACCGTGACCGTCGCGGCAGAAACGCTGACGCTGCCCGCTCTGCGGGAGGCATTGGCGCAGCCTGTGTCGTTTTCATGCGGGAAATGCAGACATCTTGCCCTTGCGAAAAGTCAATTCATCCGGCTGCGCCGCACCGGTGCCGCACCCAAAGCATATCTGCGCTGGTGTGCCTTTGCCGGACTGTGCGTGCTGCGCGCGCTGAAAGGAGCAATATCATGAGTACTTTCATCCGTCTCGGGAAAAAAGTCAAAAAATTTGCCAAAACCGCATTGCTTCCCGCGCCGAAGTGCAACATTTCCTACTGCCGGCGCATCGAGCAGGTCAAAACAAAACAGCGCGTCTGCGCCATGACCTTCGATGACGGTCCGATGGACGTGCCGGCGGTTCCGGATCTGTTTGAAGGACGCGCGCTGACTGATGTGCTCCTGGACGTTCTGGACGATTTCGGCGCCAGAGGCACCTTTGACATCATCGGCACCACCGCCGACAACTATCCGGACGTCTGCGGGAAGGTCGGGACGCCTTCCTGGGGCGGAACCGCCTATGATCACTATCCCTCCTTCGGCGCGGACCGTCACGGCGGCGCCGTCCACTGCCCGCAGCTCATTGAGCGCATGATCCGCGAAGGGCATCAGCTTTCCAACCACGGCTACCGCCATATTTTATTCGGACGTAAGCCGTATGTCTATGGCAAGCGGGTCTCTTTTGGAGATCTGAACAAGGTAGTAGAGGATATCTCCGCGCTGGATCAGCTTCTGCGGGCCTCCTACGGCTACCGTATGACGATGGGTCGCCCCACCCACTATGTCGACCGCATCGACAAGAATTTCACTTCCTATGACGCTTATGACAAGATGGGATATTTGTATCTTGCCGCCTCCTTTGATGGTGCGGGCTGGCTTGCCTCAAAGCTCGCCGATCCGGAATCCGCCATGCAGGCGGAGCTGGAGGAAATGGTGCGGCCCATGCAGCAAAAGCTGGAGGAAAACCCGGACTTTTTCTGCGGGCAGATCATCTTCCAGAAGGATGGCTACAATATGCAGATGCGCACGCCCGTCGCAGTCGGACTGCGCAGACAGCTTGAATTGCTGGAAAAAGCAGGCTACCGGGTTGTGACCGCGCAGGAGCTGCTGGATATTTCACCCTTTGCCGATGTCGGCGAGGACGACCCTGATTTTGAAGTATTCCGCATGCTGTCCCGGACGCATGCCATTGCTTATTCCGACAATACGCTCCGACCGGACAAGCCCATGACCTGCGGAGAGTTTGCCATGCTTGCGGCCCCGCGCAACGACGCTGTGGATGGACGCATTGCCGGGCTGCAGGCCGGCAACCGTGCTTTCCGCCACAAATACAGCGGCGCGATGGCATGGTGCAAACAGGAGGGACTGCTGCCGCAGAATGCAGCAAATGACACGCCGCTGGACGCCGCCGTTCTGCGAAACGCCGGAGACCTTCTGGGCGGAGCGCTCCCCGATACCTTTTCCCGGCGGGAAATCTTGCGCCGCTTCTGCGGATAACGAAAACAGACGCACCATACGGTGTGCCTGTGAATAACCGGAGGACATCAGTGAAACAGTTGATCGTTTTTTTTCTGCTGCTGCGTATGATCGTAATCCCATTTTCCATCAAAAAGGAGCCGGAGACGGAGCACTCCGAAGTCCCCGCAGCAATCCTGCAGCAGTTACAGGAGCAATTTCCCGCGGGAAAATACTGGAATCACATCGGCTCCCGCTACAATAACCCGGACGGCTGGACGGATACCGCCTGCTGGCACCACAGCAGCGGTATCTGCAGTGCCTACGGCTACAGCGGTGCCTGCGGCTGCAACAGCTACGGCGGCGCGATTCAGTGCCACGGATTTGCTATGAAGCTCACCGATCTTTACGCCGGTTCCATGCTGAAAACATGGGAAAAAGCATATGATCTGGACAATTTGAAGGCGGGTGATGCGATCCGCTACCGCAATGACCGCCACACCATCTGGGTCACGGCGGTGGATGGCAACGTAGTCACCTTTGCAGACTGCAATCGCGGCGGACCGTGCAAGATCCGCTGGGGCAAAATCAACTATAAAGAAGATATCATGAAAACGCTGACCTGCGTCTATGTCTCCCCATCTCCACCGGAAACACCGGAGCTGCGCTGTGAGGGTGAATACCGGATCGGTAAGCCCATCACGCTCTCATGGGATGCCGTCGAGTATGCGGAGGAATACTATCTGACCATCTATCTGGAGGACCGTCTGCTGCAGCACCTTTCGCTGGATGGTGATACTTCCTATGACTTTACACCGCAGGAGAACGGCACATACCATTTTCTGCTGACCGCGGGAAATTATGTCGGCTCCTCCGAAACAGTGGACACGACGGTCATGATCACGCCCTATTACGGGCTTGCCTGCGGTCCTTCCTCACTGGGCTGGATCCAGGACGCGGTCACTTTCACCGCGGACCGGGAGGTTATTCCAACAGCGTGGTCAAACGAAAGCGCACTCACATGACCGTGCAACGCCTGCCTTTTACGTTTTTTTGAGTTTCGTATAAATGAAACAGTATGCATATGCAAAGCGGCGGCACAGCGAAGAAGCTGTGCCGCCGCTTTGTATCGGCAGGCTGTATGTGACGGGTTTTAGGGAATGATGTTCCGTCCTCTCCCGGCTCTGCCTGATACTGGAATCGAATAAAAAGCTTTCAGGGCTTTTATAGCATCGAAAGTGTCCCACGGAGGAAATGTCAATGATTCATCCGTGGGTATTTTTTATTTTTCGTTTCGTGTTTTCATGAGCTGCCGCATTCTCGCCGCATGGTCGAGCTCCCGCTTGCGAATGCGCAGAGATTTCGGCGTGACCTCCAGAAGCTCATCATCCGCCAAAAATTCAAGGCATTGCTCCAGTGACAAAACACGCGGGCTTGTCAGCCGCAGCGCCTCATCCGAGCCGGCGGCGCGCATGTTGGTTAACTGCTTTTTCTTGCAAACATTGACGGTCATATCCTCGTTCCGCGAGCAGATTCCGACCACCATACCGGCATAGACCTCAACACCGGCGCCGATGAAGAGTTGTCCCCGCTCCTGCGCATTAAACAAGCCGTAGGCACAGGCCTCGCCCGTCTCAAAGGCAACCAGAGAGCCGGTTTTGCGGCGCTCGATTTCGCCCTTGGCCGGCGCGTAGGAATCCAGCACGGAGGACATGATGCCCTCACCGCGGGTATCCGTCAAGAACTCACTGCGATAGCCGAACAAGCCTCGCGACGGCACCAAAAATTCAAGGCGGTAACGGCTGCCCACCGGTGTCATGGACAGAAGATCACCCTTGCGGCGTCCCATCTTTTCGATTACGCTGCCCATGGCGCTCTCCGGCACGTCCGCCACCATCCGCTCGACTGGCTCACAGACCTTGCCGTCGATGACCTTGGTCAAAACGCGAGGTGTGCTCACCTGGAATTCGTAACCCTCCCGGCGCATCGTTTCAATGAGGATCGAAATATGCATTTCACCGCGGCCGGCCACATTAAAGGCGTCCGTTCCCTGCTCCGTAACATGCAGAGATACATCCTTCAGCAGCTCTCGGAAGAGACGGTCGCGCAGATTGCGGGACGTGACATATTTGCCTTCCCTGCCGGCAAAGGGAGAGTCGTTCACGGAAAAGGTCATTTCAATGGTCGGATCGGAAATCTTCACAAAGGGCAGCGGCGCAGGGGCATCCGGTGCGCAGATCGTCCTGCCGATCGTGATGTCCGCCATGCCGGAAAACGCGACGATTTCGCCTGCGGATGCTTCCGTGACGGGCTTTTTCCCCAAGCCGTCAAATTCATACAGCGCGGCGACTTTGCCCTTGACGCTGTGCGAAGGATCGTGGTAATCGCAGACCGTGACCTCCTGATTTTGACGGATAGTGCCCCGCTCGATCCTGCCGATGCCGATCCGGCCGACATAGTCATTGTAATCGATGGAGGAGACCAGCATTTGCAGCGGTTCCGACGGATCACCCTCCGGCGCGGGGATATAATTGACGATCGTATCAAAGAGCGGATTCAGATTCACGCCGGCTTCATTTGGACCGTAGGTCGCGATTCCCTGCCGGGCGGAGCAGAACAGCGTGGGGGAGTCAAACTGCTCCTCCGTGGCATTCAGATCCAGCAGCAGTTCCAGAACCTCGTCCATGACCTCTTCAATGCGGGCGTCCAGACGGTCAATTTTATTGATAACTACGATCACCTTGTGCCCCAGCTCCAGCGCCTTTTGCAGCACAAAGCGGGTCTGCGGCATGGGACCCTCCGCCGCATCCACCAGAAGCAGGACACCGTTGACCATCTTTAGGATCCGCTCTACCTCTCCGCCGAAATCGGCGTGACCCGGTGTGTCCACGATGTTGATCTTCGTGCCCTTATAATGGACGGCGGTATTCTTGGCGAGGATGGTAATGCCACGTTCCCGTTCCAGATCGCCGGAATCCATAACCCGGTCAACGATCGCCTGATTTTCTCTGTAGATGCCGCCCTGTTTCAGCATTTCATCCACAAGGGTGGTCTTGCCGTGGTCGACATGGGCGATAATGGCAATATTTCTGATATTTTTCTGTTCTGACATAGAGACAGCCCTTTCCTGACAGCGGACGCACCGCTGTATATCATTTGCAATCTTTCACAAATAAATAATATAACACAACAGTGTCCATTGCGCAAGTGCCTGTGTACACTTTTTCTTTCCCAAATGTGGGTTTGTCAATGATGTGTTACACTTTTGCAAAAGAATAAAGGACGATTT
>CAMGMW010000056.1 GCA_946059285.1 uncultured Clostridia bacterium | reverse complement strand
CTGAGGCTTCCTGCACCAGAGAGGAGACGGTACGCAGGGAGAATTCCAGCGCACTTCGTTTCTGCGGATGTAGCGAGGAATTCAGATCAATGCTGCAAAACGACTCACCCTCATATGGGAAATCCAGAGTGTCACTGATAAACGCTGCTCCCGCTGTTGGGATCAGCAGATGAGCAGGCGCAGCATCCGGGAGCAGCGGCGAATGACACACGACGCAGGTATGTCCCTTCTCTTTGGCGCGGATCAAGAGCTGCTGCAGCACCGCTGATGCAAAACCATAATGATCGTGCAGGACGTATATCCGGTCGCACAGGGTACGCGCTGTCTCCCAACAGGAATGCAGCCCCTTCGGAGTAACGGCACTGAGGAAACGATGCGTGACTTGCGGTTTGTTTCCCACAGGGGTCAAGGCAGATAGAGCCAGACATTCCGCAATCGCCTCCATTTCTTCACGGTATGGCTCCGTGGCTGCACGGACCGGCTGCAGTAAACAGTCTGCGGCGGCGAGACAGGCGGTGATAAAGGGGTATTGCGCTGCATTTTCCTGCTGGACACGGTGAATCTCCGGTTCGCTTGCGCGCATGGCCTCGTTTCGATAGAATTCACCGAAATTCAGATAGTTCATTCCTCCGCCGCATAGCTTTGGTTCGAGCACATGGGGGAGCGTTACAAAGTCCACAAGGAAACGGAAATTCAGAGGAGAGGAAAACGGCGCTTTTAAACGTATGATGGACGATATTGAGATAGGACAAGGCCTCCGGATTAACCGGGGGCCTTGTTTCCGCTGAGCGTAGTTTTTCACTGCCCGTCTGTCTGCATCAGTTCTTTTTTCCGAACATTGTAATACATAAACGAGGTAAGGAGGAGCGCGGCGACTTCTGCGATGATAAACGCATACCAAACAGCATCCAGACCGACCGTTACGGCGAGAATATAGGCGAAAGGAACCCGAAAGACCAGTTGCCGGATGAAGGAGTGAATCAGACTCAATCCACCGTGGCCAAGCCCCTGAAAGGAATAACTGAACGTGACACAAATCGCTTCGATTGGAAAAATGACGCTGATGACACGCAGCGCATGCCGCCCCATAACCAAAAGCTCCTGTGTCGGCTGGAAAAGAGAAATCAGAGGATCGGTAAAAAGCTGAAATACAAGCATTCCCAGAAAAGCGATGCAAACATTGACGAGCATGGTACATCGGATCGACTTGCGAATTCTGCCATATTGCCGTGCGCCGCGATTGTAGGCGACGATTGTGGTGTTGCCTTGCCCGAAAGCAAAAATCTGCATGAATACAAACATCTGAATCTTATAATAAATTCCAAATACCGTAACAGCGGTAGAGGAGAACATCATCAAAATCTTGTTGATGGAGAAGGTCATGACTGTACCGATGACCTGCATGACCGTGACAGGGAGACCGACGCGGTAAATGTCGATGATTGTAGAAAAGCGGAACTTATATGTGCGGAGGGAAAGATGAAAGTCCTCGTTTTTTGTGATATTAAACAGAAGTGCCAGCAGCGCGGCAACTGTCTGACCGAGGACCGTGGCAATGGCAGCCCCCTTGATGCCGAGCGCAGGCAGACCGAGCTTTCCGAAAATCAAAATGGGATCCAGAATGATATTGACGACGGCACCGCTCATTTGCGCTGCCATACTCAGAGAAGAGTGATTTGTGGCTTGCAGGACGCGCTCCAGGACACACGACAGCGCGGACGGGAGAAACAAGACCGTGCAGATTGTCATGTACTCGACGCCGTACTGTGTAATGCTGGCATTTGCCTGAAAAATCCCATAGTACGTCCGTGCCCCGAAGAAGCCGAGACAGGCGAAAAGCGCAGACATCACCGTAGACAGGAGCATACCTGTGATGATGATCTGTGATGCACGGTCGCCTCTTTTCCTGCCAAGGGAGAAGGAGAGCAGCGTGTTCAGGCCGGCTGCCATGCCGGAGGAGACCGCAACCATAATCATATTGACGGAAAAAAAGAGAGATGTCGCGGTCAGTGCATCCTCACTGATGCCGGATACATAAATGCCGTCTACAATGTTATAGAGCGCCTGCACCGTGGAGCTGACGGCAATGGGGAGAGAAACCTGAAAAATCAATTTCGGAATAGGGATGGTTCCCAGCTTTGAAGATAGCCGTTCTTTCATAGGAGTACCTCTGTGGAAAAAGGGAGCCGATGGTAATCGGCTCCCTTTCTTAATGATGCGGGATCAGAGCGCCGCGTTGAGGATCTCTATGGCTGCCTCTTTGGTAAGAGGAACAAATGCATCAGCCTGATAGGCGCTCATGCCGGGATCCAGGAAGACATTGCCGCAGGCGTCGAAAGCATCCGCGGTAACGCCGAGATCCCGGAGTCTTCTCGGCATTTTCAGAACGTCGAAGAAATAATGCTCCAGAGCCTCGATTGCCTTGTCAGCGATTTCGTCCTCGGGCAGGGAGGGATCGATGCCGAACACATTGACACCGAACTCAACATAGCGATAGAGATTTTCCGGCTTTTTTGCCCAACGCAGCCAATGCGGGGTGATGATCGCGAGACCTTCGCCATGCGTAATGTGGAACATGTCGTTCAGCGGCTGCTCCAGCATATGGACGCTCCAAGAGACATAGTTGCCTTTAACGATATAGCCGTTGTTCCCCCACGAACCGCAATACATGATATTTGCACGCGCTTCGTAATTGTCCGGTTCCTCCAGCGCAATGGGAACATATTTGATCAGAGTCTTCATCATGCCCTCTGCAGTGCGGGCCTGCAGATATGCGCACTTTTCATTGGAGAAATAGGATTCAATGATGTGACTCATGATATCGGCGGCACCTGCCTTGGTCTGCTTCGGAGGCAGTGTGTAAGTAAATTCAGGATTCAGGAAGGAGACACGCGGACGGATGTATGGACCGTGGAAGCTGGTCTTTTTGCCATCGTCACCGACAAAGACGCTGCCGGTAGCCATTTCAGAGCCGGTCGCGGGGAGGGTCAGAACGCATAGCACAGGAATGACCTTGTCGGAAAGAATGTTGCCGCCGTTGACCTTGATGGCTTCCATGACGTCACAGTCTGCATAGCACGCAACGGCGATTGCCTTTGCGGTATCGATCACGCTGCCGCCGCCAACCGCGAGAATGACGTCGATTTTGTTTTCACGTCCGATTTCGATACCTTTGCGGATCACATCCACCTTCGGGTTGGGCTGGACGCCGGAAACCTCACAGTGGAAAATGTCGTTTTCGTCGAGAGTGTTCACAACCTTGTCATAAACGCCGTTCTTTTTGATGCTGCCGCCGCCGTAAACGATCAGGACACGCTTGCCAAAACGTCCGATCCCTTCCGGAAGATGCTCCAGTGCGGTTTTCCCAAAGAAAATCTGTGTTCCGACCCAAATCATAAAATTGTCGAGTTTTTGTGTAATCATTAGTGTTCTTCCTTTCCATTACTATAATATTATCATCAGCCTGTATCATTTGGCTTACAAATAGTATAACATTTTAAATACAAATGTCAATATAGAAAATGCAAAAAACACCAAATTAAGTATGGATTGTATTGAAAAACGATAATTTGTAATTATATACAAAATATCAGTCGAATGTTTGTAGAATTTGTCAGCTTGAAAAGCACAAAGAATTGTTTTATAATCAAGATACAAGTTGGCATCGGAATAGATACAACTTTAGAAACAAAAAACAGGAGGGTCAACAATGAAGAAAATCTTAGCGTTGCTTTTGGTGTTCTGTATGCTGTTCGCGATGGTAGCTTGCAGCGGTAACGAGGACGAAAGCGAAAAGAAGCCGGACAATGACAACCCGATGGCAAACAAGGTTGCTATCATCCTTCAGGAGGGCGGCCTCGGTGACCAGGGTTATAATGACGGCGCGAAGACCGGTTTTGACCAGATGGTTGAAAAGTATGGCATTGACGGCGTTTTGGTCGAGGCCACCGCAGCTTCTGAAGCGGATACATTTATCCGTACCCTTGCAAATGAAGGCTATCCACTGATCATTTGCCTGGACTGGGTCATCATTGACTATGTTAAGGCTGCTTCCGTAGACTATCCCGACACGAAGTTTGTTGTCCTCGGCAAGGGCCTTCCCGGACCTGGCACGCAGGAAAATCTGATCGAGCCGTTCACCGCTCTGCATGAGTGGGCAGCCATGGCTACGATCGCCATGATCGAGCTGGCAAAGGACGAGAACGTGATGTTTGACTGGCAGGTGAATAATCCCGGTGTGACGATTGGCACGATCAATGCCGGCGAGTCCGTTAACCAGTGCCGTTCCCGTTCCGCCGAGCAGCAGATCATCCAGTGGTATAAGGAAAACGAGGGGCTGGATGTCACCTTGATCCATGACTACACCGGCAGCTACACCGACTCCGCGCTGAACATGCAGATTGCGGAAAACATGTTTGTCAACCAGAAAGTTGAAGCAATGTGGCCGGTCCTTGGTACCGGCGCGCTGGCAACCTTCACCACAGGCAAACAGAACGGCGCTTATGTTCTCGGCTGCGACAGCTTCCAGGACGACAAGGAGCCGGGCGTTGTGGCGACCTCTGTTCTGCACAACACGACCGCGATGGTCACCAATATCATCACTGAGTGGCAGGAAGGCACCCTGAAGGGCACCAACGAGTACTACTGGGGCGTTGAATCCGGCGTTGTCGGTCTGACCGATATGTCCTATGTTGGCACGGTAGAGGGCTGCGATCAGGAAGCGTGGAACCGTATCCGCGACAATATCAAGGCTTGGGAAGATCGTATCGTCAGCGGAGAGTTTGTGATCTACAACTACTTCCTGGAGCAGGAGTATGATGCGGAAGCCGGTGAGTTTGAAAACTGGCAGGCAAAGCATCCCGGCGTTGACTATACCGAGTGGGTCAAGAACGGTAGAAAGTGATTCTGATTATTCCGGCAATAATGTAAAATTTTAGACTGTATGCGTATTGGGCTACTGCCGTGTCTGTGGCATGGCAGTAGCCCAAATAAACAGAGGCATAAATGCTTTTCTGTCGTATACGCCGAAACCGGGAGGTAGAGCAAGATTGAGTGGAATCATAAGAGTTGAAAAGCTTACGAAAAAATTCGGCGACTTCACCGCAAATGACGGCATTGATTTTGAGGTACAGAAGGGCGAGATCCGCGCAATCATCGGAGAAAACGGGGCGGGCAAAACCACGCTGATGAATATGCTGTATGGTTTGCTGCAGCCGACCTCTGGACAGATTTTCTTCGAGGATGCACCGGTAAAAATGAATTCGCCGAAGGACGCAATTTCAAATGGCATCGGCATGGTGCATCAGCACTTTAAACTCTCACCGAGCTTAACGGTATATGAAAACGTGCTGCTCGGGTTGGAAATAAAAAAGAAGCTTCGGATCGGAAAGAGATCGATCAATCTTCCGATCATTGATAATGCTCTGGAACGTCAAAAAGTCGATGAGCTGATAAAAAAATATAATTTCAATTTGAATCCTAATGACAAAATCCGGGATCTTTCCGTTGGCGCACGGCAGCGCGTGGAGATATTGAAGATGCTCTACCGTGAGGTCAAGGTCCTGATTCTGGATGAGCCGACGGCGGTGCTGATCCCGCAGGAAATTGATGAATTGATCGATAAGATTCAGGACCTGAAGCGAATGGGGCAAACGGTCATCATCATTACGCATAAGCTCAATGAGGTCAAGCGCTGCGCTGACTACATCAGCGTGATGCGGCGCGGGAAACTGGTCGGCACAGTGCCGAATGACGAAAACGCGACAATGGAATCTCTGGCGGAGATGATGGTCGGCCGTCCCGTTCTGCTGTCCGTGAAGAAGAGTAATGAACCGGTCAATTATGATAAGGTCCTTTATGAGGTATCACACTTAAGCGGCAAGAACTCAGAGGGACGTACGGTGGTCAATGATGTCAGTTTCAAGATCCATGAAAATGAGGTTCTCGGTGTCGCCGGTATTGAGGGCAACGGACAGACGGAGCTGATGTATCTGCTGACCGGTCTGATGAAGCCGGCGACGGGCAGCGTTAGGATTAAGGGGCGGGAGGTCCTGCATATGCACCCGGACGAGCTGCGCCAGGAGGGTCTGGGTATCATCCCGGAGGACCGCTACAGGCAGGGACTGTGCCTTTCAATGTCTGTCAGCAGCAATCTGATTTCCGGCTACCATGGTCAGAAGCGGTATTGCCGCGGCGGATTGATGAACCGCAAGTCAATTAAGAAAAATATGAAAACGCTGGTGGAGGAATATGACATTCGTCTGTCAGGAGAAGATCCGGAGGTCAGCGCGCTGTCCGGCGGCAACGGACAGAAGGTCATCGTTGCCAGAGAGTTCAGCAGCAACCCGGATGTGCTCCTGATGAGCCAGCCCACGCGAGGCATCGATGTCGGCGCGACGGAGTTTATCTACAGAAGCATCCTTCGCATGAGGGATGAGAAAAAGGCGGTTCTTCTGATTTCCTCCGAACTGACTGAGATTAAGAGCCTGGCAGACCGTATCATTGTGTTCCACAATGGTGAGATTACAGGCGAATTCATTGCCGACGAGGTATCCTTTAATGAGCTTGGCCTATATATGTCGGGCGCCAAGAAGCAGGAGAGGATCGGTACGAAAACGGACTCCCGAGAGGAGGAAGCGGAATGCTGTTAGGTAGAAGACAAAGCATATGCAACGTGTTGAACAGGCTGATTCCACTGTTCCTTGCGTTTTTCGTCGGCGCAGTTTTTGCGCTGATCATCGGATACAACCCCTTTGAGATTTATGGGCTGATTATCAAGGGCGGCTTTGGCAGCCTGAGCAATTGGATGATGACCCTCGGTTTTGCGTGCCCGATTATTATGACCGGCATTGCCACCGCGTTTTCCTTTAAGGCGGGCATTTGGAATATCGGCATTGAAGGTCAGCTCTATATCGGCGCTTATGCAGCAGCGCTGGTCGGCGCGGGCTATTACGGAATTGGAGCGTTGGGTCTGCCAGCCTATTTGCATATCCCGCTGGCACTGCTGGCAGGAGCTCTGTTTGCCGCGCTTTATGCCATGATTCCGGCACTGCTGAAGGCGCTGCTGAATGTCAATGTGGTTGTTTCCACCATGATGCTCAACTACATTGCCATCGGTCTGACCAACTTCATGTGCAAGGCTTTCCATCAGGGTGATCAGTCTTATGACTCCACATACGCAGTCATGGATACGGCAGTCCTTCCGAAAATTGATCCTCGATTCCGCGTTACTTATGCGATTATTCTGGCGATTGCGATCGTTATCATTATTACCTTTGTGTTGAAACGAACGAAGTTCGGCTATGAGATCAATTCCATCGGTCGTCAGCTTGAGTGTTCGGCAGCAACCGGCATG
>CAMGMW010000055.1 GCA_946059285.1 uncultured Clostridia bacterium | reverse complement strand
TGGAATCTGCTAGTTTCAACGCTTTTTATCGCACCGAAGTGCGCCAGATTCCTTGTGAGAAAACGCAGCACACAGGCTTCTCGATGAAAAGAATTCATATCAGACGCCTGCAGAATAACGAGAGCGCCTATCCCGCGTATCGACGGGGTAGGCGCTCTCGTCTTCCAAACAAGGAAACGCTCTCATTTTTGACAGCGAACAGTCGCTTCGGCACGGCAAAAAATATACCGCGCCGTTTTTATACAAATCACAAATTAAAATGGGCACTTTAACTGCGCGAAGCGCATTGGTGGTTCGCATCATGGATATACATCCTTGCCATATCCGGCTCTCCGTCCCCCTGAACCATACAGTAAAACCGCCAGCCATATCTTTCATAAAACGAAGTATGATCCGTTAACAGATACAGCGCTTCGATTCCTTTTTCCAAAAAATCGTTACACACGAAACCCAGCATTCTCCCGGCAGCATATCTTTTTTGAACCGCCAAAGGCGGCACGCCCTTGTCATCCGGGAAATCACGGTCCCGCGTTTCCTACTTATGATACCGGGTACCTGCCTGAATGTTCTCAGCGCGGTAGAGCTGCTCCAACGCCATCACCCGCATCAGATGATGCGGAAAGGTCATCGGTCCGAAGGACAGGCGAAAATCCGCCATTGCCTTAATGCGCGGCGCGATGCCAAAAGAAGAACCGATCAGAAAGCATGCAGCGCTCTTTCCGGACAGCTTCACCTGCCGCAGCGTTTGGGCAAGCTCCTGTGAGGACAGCTCCTTCCCCTCCGGGGTCAGCACACAGAACCAAGCCCCCTTCGGGATGCGCAAAACAATCTGCTCCGCTTCCTTTTCCAGTCCCGCTGCGATCTCCGACGCATTGGGATGCTCCGGCAGACGCTGCTCCGGCAGCTCGGAAAGGGTGAATTTGCAATACGCACCCAATCGCTTGGTATACTCCTCTGTCGCCGCCAGATAAAATTGCTCCTTTATCTTCCCCACGGTCAGCAATGTCATGGAAAACATCAGCGCAAAAAACCCTCCAGAATTTTTTGTTCCGCTTCCTCTGCGCTCAGACCCAGCGTCATCAGCTTCAAAATCTGCTCACCTGCAATGCGTCCAATGGCCGCCTCATGAATCAGGCTGGCATCCACATGGTTACAGATGATCTCCGGGATTGCCCGCACCTTTGCTTTGTCCATGATGATCGCGTCGCACTGCACATGCCCGAAGCACTTGCTGTTGCCCTCGACGCGGGGATAAAACACCTGCGAGGACCGCTCCTGTGCCACGGAACGGGAGACGACCTGCACTTTGCTGTTCTCGCCGTTCAAAAACACATCCATTTCGCTGACCGCATGCTGTTCGCCGTGCGTCAGCAGGTTTTCCCGGATGATAATTTCGCTGTCTGCGCCGCGGCACTCGGCTTTTGTATACCGCTTTGTGTCGTCCACGCCGCGAAGCTGACTGGTCTCCAGCGTGACCGACGCCCCCTCCTCCAGATAGAGGATAGTCTGCGGATTCAAGATCCGCTTGCCGCTGCCCTCGCCCTCACCGTAATGCTTTTCAATGTATTTGACCTTTGCGTTTTTTCCGACATAAAAGGTATGGATACCGTCATGTTCGCTGTCGCAGTCGCCGCAGTTGTGGATGCCGCAGCCGGCAACGATCGTCACATCCGCGCCCTCGCCCACGAAAAAGTCATTATAAACCAGATCGGAAAAGCCCGTTTTGGTCAGTACCACGGGGATGTGGACGGATTCATTTTTGGTAAACGGCGCAATATGGATGTCGATGCCGTCCTTGTCGGTCTTGGACTCGATGACAATATGCTCTGTATTCCGGCGGAACGCCTTGCGTCCATCGGAGCGGATATTGACCGCGCCCTCGCCGGTTCCCTTCATGTCGGCAACAATGGCAAGGATCTTTTCCTGAATTTCGTTCAGCATCTGTTCTCCACCTCCAGACGACCGCAGCCCACGACGGTATCTGCCATAATTTTAGGATAGATCTCTTCTACGCTGCCCCGCGCACTGACCCTGCCGCCGGCTACCAAAACAATCTCATCCGCCAGACGGATGATTCGCTCCTGATGAGAGATGATCAGAATGGTGGCTTCTTTTTTGTCATGGATTTCCCGGAAGGTATCCGTCAGTCGGGCAAACGACCACAGATCGATGCCTGCCTCCGGCTCATCAAAGATCATCAATCCGCCGCTGCGGGCAAGGACCGTCGCGATTTCAATCCGCTTGACCTCGCCTCCGGACAGGCTCGTGTCTACGTCACGGTCGATGTAGTCTCTGGCGCACAGTCCCACCTTCGTCAGATAAGAACACGCTGCGTCGTGACCCATATGCCTGCCTGCCGCCACATCCAGCAGATCACGGACTTTCATTCCCTTGAAACGAGGCGGCTGCTGAAAGCCATAGGAAATCCCGAGACGGGCACGCTCGGTTACAGACATGTCTGTGATATCCGTTCCGTTCCAATATATCTTACCTGCGGTTGGGCGGTTGATGCCCATAACGGCACGGGCAAGAGAGGTCTTACCTCCGCCGTTGGGACCGGTAATGACGACAAATTTTCTGTCCTCCACCGTCAGGTCCACATCCTGCAGAATGTCGGTCCCGCCGTTTTCACCCTCAACACGATAAGAAAGCTGTTTGATTTCAAGCATAATTGATTCCTCTGTCTCTTCCGGGCAGCGTCTGCCCATATGGTCGCCTTGAATATAGCATATTTTATCCCTTATTGCAAGGATTTATCGCACTGTCCGCCAGAATCTGCAGGTGCTGTCTCACGACCGCCGACTTCAAAAAATCCGGCGGTTGCACACGCCGCGGCAATTACAATTCTTTATTTAATAATGTATAGGGTTGCTTTTTCGCCCTTTTTATGATAAAATTATTGGGTATAAATATGCCCGAAAGGAGACTGCTATGTATTCCAATGCTTATATCTGGTCACGCGTTCTTTCCTACCTTGAGCAGCACTCTCCTGCGATGGCTGTGGCGTCCTTTTTTGATGACGCCGAGGTCGTGGAGCTGACGGATGGTAAACTGGTTCTGTATTCCCCGTCCCCCTTCCGTAAGGATGTGATTCTCAACCGCTATACCGCGCTGATCTGCGATGCCATGCGGGAGCTGTTTCAAACGGAAGTTGAACTGGTCGTGCTGGATGAGGATGAATTTCCGCAATATTCCCAGAAAAAGAGCCGACGTACCTTCATCGAATTTAATTCACAGTTTACCTTTGACACCTTTGTCGTTGGCTCTTCCAACAAGCACGCCTTCTCCGCGGCGGAAGCGGTGGCAGAGGAACGTACCGATGCTTACAATCCCCTGTTCATTTACGGACAGTCCGGTCTGGGCAAGACCCATCTGTTATATGCGATTGCAAACCGCATTCAGCAGAAGCATCCCGATTACAATATCGTCTACATCAAAGGCGACCAGTTCACCAATGAGTTCATCGAAGCGGTCCGCACCGGTAAAAACTTTGAGTTCCGCGACAAATACCGCAACGCCGACCTGTTTCTGATCGATGACATTCAGTTTATCGCCGGTAAAGACGCAACACAGGAGGAATTCTTCCATACTTTCAACACGCTGTATGAAAACAAACGGCAGATTGTCCTGACCTCGGACCGCGTACCGGGCGATATGCTCCGTCTGGAAGATCGGCTGCGCACCCGCTTTGAATGGGGCTTAATCGTAGACGTTCAGCCGCCGGATTACGAAACCCGCTACGCCATCACAAAAAACAAGGCCCTGTCTCTCGGACTGACGCTGCCGGAAGAAGTGTGCAGCTATATCGCAGAAAACATCACCAACAACGTCCGCCAGATCGAAGGTACCGTAAAAAAAATCAAGGTCTATCATGACATCGGAATGCCTCTGGATATTTCCAACGTCACCCGTGCGATTAAGGACATGTTCAAAGGCAAAGCACAGACCGTACCGACGCCTGAACTGATCATTGGGGAAGTTTGCCGCTTCTATTCTATTGAAGAAAGTGTGTTGCGCAGCACGCTGAAAAATAAGGGTACCGCCGAAGCGCGTCAGGTGGCGATGTATCTGATCCGCAAAATGACCAATCTTTCCCTACCGGAGATCGCGAAGGAGTTCGGCAAGAATCACACCACCGTGCTCTATGCCCTGCGGCGGGTGGAGCAGGAGCTTCCCAACACAAACAACGGTCTGCAGGACAACATCCGGGATATCACAACCGCGATTAACTCCCGCCTATAACTTTTACACAGAGGCTGTGTATTGTGCAAAAAGAACCTGTGCATACCCATTTCGCGGTTTTTTCTGAAAAAATCTGTCAATAACTTTTACAGATTTTCACAACCGGCTTTGCATAGATTTTCCTTGCGGCGTCTGGTTTTTTTCGGGTTTTGCACATAAGTTTATTCTACTGACAATTACTACTGTAAAATATCCTACCTATCTTTATACAGATAGAGAAAGAGAGGAACGATATGAAGTTTACCTGTGAAAAAGCATTATTGGTTTCCGCCATTTCCGTCACGAGCCGTACGGTGGCACAGAAAAGCACCATTCCCTGTCTGGAGGGAATTCTGATTCGTGCGGGGCTGTCCATTCAACTGACCGGCTTCAATCTGGAAACCGGCATTACCGTGCATGTCGGCGCGCAGGTGCAGGAGGCGGGCGCGTGTGTTATGCCGGCGCGGCTGTTCTTTGATATCGTGCGAAAGCTGCCGGATGACGAGGTGTTCATCAGCGTGGATAAGGATTTTAAAGTCTCCATCCGCGGCGGTGCGTCTTCCTTCCAGATCACGGCGATGGACGCGGACGATTATCCCGATCTGCCGGATGTCAATTCGGAAAAAGCCATCTCCATGCCGCGCAACGCACTGCGGGAGATGATCGGCGGCACGATCTTTTCCGTTTCGGAAAATCAGGCGCGCCCCATTCATACCGGCTGTCTGATGGAAGTGAAGGACGATTCCATCACCATGGTGGCGGTGGACAGCTTCCGTCTGGCACGGCGGACCTATTTCAGTGAAGAACCCATCGGACGCGAACTGAAGTTTGTTGTTCCGGCTTCCGGTCTGAAAGAAGTCGAGAAAATTTTGGACGAGTCCGACGAGCCGATGCGCTTTACGTTGGGCGAAAAGCATATCCTGTTTGAAATCGGCGACGCAACGTTGGTCTGCCGCATTTTGGAGGGCGAATTTATCGACTGGCGGCGAGTCGTTCCCACGAACAGCCAGACCATTCTGACCGCGAACGTGTCGGAGTTGACCTCTTCCATCGAGCGTGTCAGCTTGATTGTGTCGGAGAAAATCAAAAGTCCGGTGCGCTGCCTGTTCGGGGACAATACGGCGGATTTCCGCACCACCAATGCCATCGGCACAGCACACGATACCTGCCCCATCGCAGGCAACGGCGGAGAACTGGAAATCGGCTTCAACTGCCGCTATCTGCTTGACGCACTGCGTGCCGTTCCGACGGAGGAGGTCACGCTGGAGCTGCAAAACGGGCTGAGTCCCGTCGTGTTCACCCCCTGCGATAAGAGCAAGCCCTATTTTGCCTATATGGTTTTGCCTGTCCGTCTGCGGAACAACTGAGCGTTTGGCGTTTCGAGGAGAAATTATGAAAGTAACGGTCCATCGCATCAATACGAAAAAAAGATCTGTCCCAATTCGGACGGAATATATCAAACTCGAGAGCTTTTTGAAGCTGGCCAACGCCGTGGAATCCGGCGGTATGGCGAAAAACTACATTCAGGACGGCGCGGTCACGGTCAATGGAGAAATCTGTCTGATGCGGGGTAAAAAGCTCCGCCCCGGTGATTGCGTGGGCTTTGACGGCGTGGCCTATCTTGTGACGGATGCAGATCAATAGCTTGTATTTGCGGGGCTTCCGCAATTATGAAGAGACGCGGGCAGAATTTGTGCCCGGCGTGAATCTGCTGGTTGGCGGCAACGCCAACGGAAAGACAAATCTTCTCGAGGCGATCGGATATCTGTCCACGGGAAAATCTTTCCGAACCCGAAGGGAGCAGGAGTTGATCCGTTTCGGCGCGGATTTCGCGGAAATTTCGGCGAACGTCATTTCACAGGAACGCGAACGGGAGCTGAAGGTCATTCTGTTCTCCGGCAGGCGTCCGCGTCAGCTTTGGCTGGCGGGCGTGAAGCAGAAAACCGCCGCCGGAATTGCTGGCGTGCTGACCTCGGTTCTGTTTTGTCCGGAGGATCTGCTGGTGCTGAAAAAAGGCGCCGCACCGCGCCGCCGGCTGCTGGACAACGTGATTTGCCAGCTTCGCCCGAATTACGACGCGGCGCTGACGGAGTATCAGCGGCTGCTTGACCGAAAATCCGCGCTGCTGAGGGACCGCTTTGAGAACCCCGGATTGCTCGAGGTTCTGCCGGAGTATAACCTCCGTATGGCGCAGGTGGGCGCGCTGGTCATCTCCTACCGCGCCCGGTATCTGAAAGCGCTGGAGGAACACGCGGCGGCCTTCCATACCGAATTTTCAGGCGGCGCGGAAGCGCTGACCCTGACGTATCACACCGTTTCCAATATAGACGACCCATTTGCGCCGCCGGATACCCTGCGGGCACTGCTGCAAGAGCATCAGCAGACCCACGCGAGAGCGGAGCTGGAATCCGGACAGTGCCTTTCCGGTCCGCACAGGGATGATTTTGAGGCGGCGCTGAACGGGCTTCCTGTTGGCGCCTACGGCTCGCAGGGGCAGACCCGAACGGCCGCCATTTCCATCAAGCTGGCGGAGCGGGAACTGCTGCTGCGCGACACCGGAGAGGAGCCGGTTCTGCTGTTGGACGACGTGCTGTCTGAGTTGGACGCCGGGCGGCAGGATTTTGTGCTGAACAAGCTTTCCCACGGTCAGGTGTTCATCACCTGCTGCGAAACCGATCGTCTGACCAGCATCGGTCAGGTTCTAACCATCGAAAACGGAAGAATTTTATAAGCTTCGAATCATGCGCCGCGTATCTGCTGCGGTCTCAAAACAATAACGGAGGTGCGTTTTTTATGTATATTTCCATCGGCGGCGATATGGCGGTCCGTGAGCGCACCATTGTCGGCATATTCGACCTGGACAACACGAGCTGGTCAAAGCACACCCGCTCCTTTTTAAAGGAAGCGGAGCGGCAGGGGGAGATCGTGGACGTGTCCGGCGAGCTGCCCAAGAGCTTCCTTTTGACGCAGGAATTCGGACTGCATCGCGTCTATCTTACGCAGTTCAACGCCGCTGCCATTGAAAAACGCATCAAATAAGCAAACTATGTAAGGGAGGACAATCCATGTCCGAAGAATTACGCAACCATACAGAAGAAACTCAGCTCATGGATACCACGGTGGAGCAGGAATATGATGCTTCCCAAATTCAGGTTCTGGAGGGGCTGGAGGCGGTGCGCAAGCGTCCGGGTATGTACATCGGCTCCACTTCCTCCAGCGGTCTGCGCCATCTGGTCTCTGAGATCGTGGACAACGCCATCGATGAGGCGCTCGC
>CAMGMW010000054.1 GCA_946059285.1 uncultured Clostridia bacterium | reverse complement strand
GTGCGCAGCCCCTCAATGAGCATTCTGCCCAAGCCGTACCATGCAAGATAGCCCAAGAACAATTGACCGTCATATTTACGCTTTTTGGAAACAAAATGCAGAATCACAAAACCGATCAGATTCCAAACTGACTCGTACAGAAACGTGGGATGAACCTGAATATAACCGGCGTAGCCGCCCTCCTGTGCCTTCTGCGCCAGGAATTGCAGCGCAGTCTGATCAATGCCGCGCCCGTATACATCACTGATGCGCATAGCAAACAGGTTGTTTGTATAGCTGCCGAATGCCTCGCGGTTGAAGAAATTCCCCCAGCGCCCCATACACTGTCCGATCAGGAGACCCAGTCCCATCACATCCAGATATGGTGTGATACGCCTCTTTTTTATCAGAGAATAAATGAGCATTCCGAGGGCCGCACCAATGATTCCTCCATAAATGGCAAGTCCTCCACCGCGGATATCCAGGAACCGATACCATGGAATCCCTTCTCCGAAAAACTGATCCCATTTGAAAATCACATAATACAGCCGTGCGCCGACGATTGCAGAGGGCAGGCAGATCAGGAGCAGGTTAAGCACATCATCCTGTGTGATGCCGAATTCCTTCACGCGGCGCATGACATACAGCGTTGCCAAAAGCACGCCCAGAGCGATGATCACACCGTACCATTTGATTTCAAAGCTTCCGATGGAAAAGCCGTCACTGGGATCGATCGTGATTCCCAAATTGGGAAACTGGATGGATGTATCCATAAATCAAGCCTCACTTTCTTTTGGACGGATCACAGCCATTGCTGCTCGCTCCGGACGGATCGTCTGTTGAATGAATTGACGTACATCCTCCGGCGTGACCTCCGCGTAAGCTTCGGGAAAGCGGAAATAATCAATGCCGTCAAAATAGTACGCACACATACGATAGCAAATACTTTCAAAGCTGTCAAGGTCTCTGGTACGTCTGCCGAGCGCGGATTTGATCAACCGATCGAATTGCGCTTGCTCCACACCTTCTCTTCCGATGCGCTCTGCCTCCTTTAAGACCGCCGCGCAGACCGTCGCGGGGTCACGGCTGTCACCGCCGCAGGAAAACAAGCACGCATTCTTGACGCTCTCATAGCCTGCGGAGAAATCGGAATCGATCAGTCCTTCCTCATACAGGCGCGTGTACAGCGGTGAAGACTCTCCGACCAGTACTTCAGCCGCCAGCCCCCCGATGATCTCCCGCCGCATGGTCGCCATTCCCGGCTCCGGCGCCTCGCACTTAAAGCCAAGGCTGAATGTCGGCATGGAAACCGCCATTGTACGAACTGTTTGCGCTCTGCAGCTTTGCATCTGCTCCGGCGCGCCGTAGTCCCGTGTCGGAATCTCCCGCGCCGTTTGGTCCGTGTGCTCCCGCACAAGCGCTGCCACACGCTCTGCATCCACATCCCCAACTACGCAGAGCATCATATTGGCCGGCTGATAAAACGCTCTGTGGCAGTCATGAAGCGTCTGTGCGCTGATTTCCTCGATGCTCTCCACCGTTCCCGCGATGGGCACACGGATGGGATGCTCAGCAAACAGCGCGCCGAACAGATCCTCATACACTCTTGAATCCGGACTGTCCTCATACATGCGGATCTCCTGTGCGATGATCCCACGTTCTTTCTCAACGCTCTCCGGCGTAAAGTAAGGCACCGTGACCAGTCGCAGGAGCGTTTTCAGGTTCTCCTCAAATTCCTCCGTACAGTCAAAATAGTATGCCGTCATGGCATAGCTGGTGAAAGCATTCGGGCTGCCGCCGTGAGCGGCGTAAAGCTGCATGGCGTTGCCCTCCGGCAAATCAAACATCTTATGCTCCAGGTAGTGGGCAACACCGTCCGGCGTGCGATAGGTCTTTCCGCCCACGGTGTACTTCGTATCCACCGAGCCATAATCCACCGCCAGAAATGCGTAGCTGCGCACAAAGCCGCGTTTCGGAACGACGCAGATACGCATTCCATTTTCCAGCCGTTCCTCCCAGTATTCCTCCCCCAGGCGGGGAAATTCGAAATGCTTCATGCGTCTTCTCCCTTCAGGAAATAAATCGTATCGGTGGTAATCTTTCTCGCGGCCCGCACCAGATCGTCTCGTGTCAACGCTCTGATTTTCTCGATCAGTACTTCGATATCATCGCCGCCGGCAATCGCTTTCGCAATATAAAAATCGTCCAGCCGTGCCGGCGCGTCCAGCGCCGCCCGCAGTGCCGACAGCACCGCACGGCGTGCCGATTCCAGCTCCTCGTCAGAGATCTCTCCTCTGCGGCACGCCTCCAGCTCATTCAGGATTGCCCGCTTTGCAAGCTCATAGTTTTCAAACTCGATGCCGGAGGATACGAGCATCACACCCTTGGTTTTTTCCAGCATAGAGTTGGCATAATAGCAGACGGACAGCTTCTCACGCACATTGGAAAACAGCTTACTGGTCACCCCACTGCCGTAGACAGCGTTGAGCAGCACCAGCGCCGGATACTCTGCATCCCGCTGCGTAATACCGGTACGCATCCCGATGGCAAGCTTTCCTTGTGTCACGTCAAACGATTCTTCGACCTCCCGGACCCGCGTCGCCGCCGGAATCACCTGTGTGGAGATCGGTCCTGCTGCCGCACGCGGTGCAAAGATCGGGCGGAGCATCTCCGCCACTTCCTCCGCTTCGCGCCTGCCGGCGTAAAACAGCTCTGTTCGTGCCTCGGAGATTACCTGCAAATAGTGCTTGTACAGCATCTGCGGCGTGATTTTCTCCACATCCTCCGCATAGCCCAACCGCGGCACGCCGAAGTTCTCACCTTCACACATGATCTGCCGTAGGCGCAGGACAGCGAATGCCCGTTTGTCATTCTGCGCCGCTTCAATCGCGTTGATCAGGTTCTGCTTTTCTCCCTCCACAAACCGCTCGGCAAAGCAGCCGTTTTCCAGATACGGGCGGTACAGTACCTCACGCAAAAAATCAACCATGGGCGCAAAGACCATTTCCCCTTCCGGCAGAAAGGCATCTTCAATAAAATCCGCATAAAAGCCGATGCTTTTGACCTCGCCCTTAAGACGCACCAATGTGCCGAAGCTTGCGCCATACAGCTCGTCCAGCCGCGCTGAAATACTGCGTATATCCGGATAGCGCTCCGTTGCCCGCAGAAGGACGCTGGGAAGCAGCGCGTCGATCGCGGCATACGCCCGGCAATGGGGGCGCAGGAAATTAACACTGAAGCAGCCTGTTTTGAATTTATCTGTCTGCGCCGCGTGCAATGTCACGCCATGCGTCACCTCAATGGTTCGGATCATTTGACTCACCCTTTCGTTTTTATCATTATACACCATTTTTCGCAAAAAGAAAGCAAAAAATCATCTTGTTATTCCCCGCAGAATCCTGTAGAATAGAGTAGAATGGAGGTGTGTCTGACAATGCAATGGACGGAAGTGACCATCCGAACGGCATCAGACGGCATCGAGCTGTTGTGTGCGGAACTGACGCAAACCGGATTTGACAGCTTTATTATTGACGACTGTGAAGAATTTCATCAATTTTTAGAGCTTTCCCGGGCATACTGGGACTATGTTGACGAAACGCTGGCTGAAAAAATGGAGGGTTTGTCCCAGATACGGCTGTATTTGGAAGCCTCTTCGGCAGAAGTACAGCTGGTCGCCCTGCATAAGCTGCTGGCGCAGCTCCCGAATCGTTACCCCGGCTGTAATTTCGGTCCTCTGACGCTCCGACTGGAAAATGTGCCGGAGGAGGACTGGGAAAACTCCTGGAAAAAGAACTACCGTCCTCTCCCGGTTGGTGATCGTCTGTTGGTTGTACCGCAGTGGATGACGGTAGACGACACGCAGGGCAGACTACCCGTGATCTTAGATCTGGGGCTGACCTTCGGCACCGGTGAGCACGCATCGACGCAGATGTGCATGCGGGCGCTGGAGCATCTGGTGCACGGTGGTGAATGTGTTGCCGACCTTGGCAGCGGCAGCGGCATTTTGTCTGTCAGTGCGTTGCGTCTGGGGGCAAAGCGCGCCATTGGCGTGGACATCGACCCGGCGGCTGCCCATATCTCGGTCGGCAACGCATTGCGCAACGGCTTCGGCGCGGACCGCTTCGCCGCCTACACGGGCGACGTGGTGACAGACCGCGGGTTTATGGAGCGGCTTGCCATCGGCGGATATGACATCGTCTGCGCTAACATCGTAGCTGACGTAATTCTGCAGCTTCTACCCGTCGTTCCCCAATTCATGCGCGAGGGCGGCGTGTTTCTCTGCTCCGGCATTCTCTGCGCCCGCCGGCAGGAGGTATGCGATGCCATCGCCGCGTCCGGTTTGCATATCGTCGGCGGCGAAGAAACAGGCGAATGGTGCTGCCTGATTGCAAAATAACTCAAAGGAGTAACATCCTATGCTTCGAATTTCCTACCGCAGAAAGCTGCTGTTGAAAAAAGTGCTGCGGACTCTGCTGGTCATTGTCTGTGTTGTGGCGGTTGCTTCCATCACGCTCCTGATTTATCTGGAGCCGTATGTCACCTATGACCGTGAGGGCGCGCATCTGAATCTGAAGGTCAGCGAAAGCGACGCCGCCCCCTCTGCGCCTGCCGACGCAAGACCAGTGGTCGGAGACGCGCAGCTCATCGTGCAGGCGGCTGTGGACAACAGTGATACTATCACCGATATGAGCGGCTTCTATATCACCACGAAAATGCTGCGGGACCCGCAAAAGGTGCTGGATACTGTCCGCGCATTAAAGGAACCTTGCGCGGTAATGCTCCAGCTCAAGAGCATTTTCGGCAACTTCTACTACTCCACCTCGATTGATGGTGCCCCGACCGCTGATGTGGACATTGAGGGGATCGACCAACTGATCTCATATCTGCGTTCCCACGGCTTTTACATGATCGCGGAAATCCCCGCTTTTTGTGATTCCGCCTTCGCTCTGGAGCATCAGACCTGCGGTCTGCCCCTTTCCGGCGGTGCGTTATGGATGGATGAACGTTCCTGTTATTGGCTGGACCCGGCGAGTGAGACCGTCGTGTCCTATCTGATGCAGATCGCCCGGGAGCTTTCCAGCCTTGGTTTTCAGGAGGTCGCCTTTTCCGAATTCCGCTTTCCCGCCAGCAATAACATCGATTATAAGTCAGACAAGACCCGCGCTCAGCTTGTGGCGGAAGCCGCTCAGGAGCTGACCACATTTTTCACCGGCAGTAATTTGACGATTTCATTTGTAACCGACGAGACTGAATTCCCTGTTTCCGCCTGCAGCGGCAGGCTTTACATACCGGATGTGGACGGCTCGAAAGTTGAAAAATACGTTCAGGCCTACGGTGGTCAGGAGCAGCTTTCCGAACTCGTCTTTTTGGCGGATTCGAAGGACACCCGTTTTGAAGGGCAGGCAATCCTGCGACCGATGCTGACCCAATAGATAACCGGAGGAACTTTCCTCCGGTTTTCATATCTCGTCCTGCTGCCGAATATACTCTCCCATAAGAACTGAACGAGGTGGGAGAATGGAACATACTGCAAATCATATCGAATTGATCGGCGCACTGGCATCCGCACCGGTTTTTTCACACGACAATCACGGTCGCCGTTTTTATTCCTTCACGATGGAGGTCGCCCGTCTTTCCGGCACAACGGACACGCTTCCGATCCTCGCAAGCGCGGAGCTGCTCTCGCACACAGAGGCAGCGGAGGGAAGCAGTCTGAAGATCACCGGACAGATTCGCTCCTTTAACAACCGCGCTTCCGATGGGCGGCGGCTGATTATCTCCGTGCTTGCCGAAACAATAGAGGTCTGCAACGCGCCCCATGACAATCAGGTTCGGCTGAGCGGCATCATCTGCAAGGAGCCGACATACCGGCGGACACCCCTCGGGCGAGAGATCTGTGATATCATGCTGGCAGTCAACCGTCCCTATCACCGTGCGGATTATCTACCTTGCATTCTCTGGGGCAGAGCCGCACAGGAGGCAGCGGCTTGGAAAGTCGGAACATCCGTCACCCTGAACGGACGGCTGCAAAGCCGCGCTTACATCAAGCTCGTTGACGGAAATCCGGAGCAGCGCACCGCATACGAGGTCTCGGTGATCTCTGCCGAGCCAAATGCCGAGTAGCACGGCGGTGGGTCGGTAAGACCGGATTCCACAGGCAGGGCACGTTCAAACGCTCTGCCTGTTCAGCTTGTCAAAAAGTCCTGTCGGGCTTTTTTGACAAGCTGCAAAATTGCAAAATCATTTGTTGTGGCTTTATTTTGCAATTTTGATCGCTGCGGCGGGTCATTGAACGCGAAAGGGAACCCTGACGGTTCCCTTTCACACTTTCCTTCCCTCCGTCATACTCAACCGGATCGGTTTTTGACAGTCTGCACAGACAGGGCACGTTCAACGTGCCCTGCCTGTTTTTCCTGCTAATATATACAGGCGCATGAAAAAGCGGACTGTTTCCAAAATACCAAAACGGTCAGTGCGGGGAGCAGCCTATGCTGCAATGCGGCAACCAAAACGCTTTTGATAAAACGTTTTGGGCTTCTCACTTTTTCCCCGGAATGACAGAGCTGGTAATTTCTGCATCAGTCCGCTTTCTATTCAGTTTTTACAGTTCTCGCAACGCATCAATGAGGATCGTTTTTCCGTCGGTTTTTTCGTCACGATACTTGATCACCCGCGCCGGAGCTCCGGCAACCACAGCATTTTCCGGCACATCCCTCGTGACAATGGCACCGGCGGCAACCACCGCATGATCGCCGATATGAACACCCTCCAGGACGACCGCGTTCGCGCCGACAATCACACGATCTCCCACCGTCACCGGCATCGCGCTGGGTGGCTCGATCACACCCGCAAGAACTGCGCCAGCCCCAATGTGGCAGTAACTTCCGACGGTTGCCCTTCCGCCCAGCACCGCGCCCATGTCGATCATCGTGCCTTCACCTACGACCGCGCCGATATTCAAAATCGCACCCATCATAATGACCGCGTTATTTCCGATTTCAACGCCCTCACGGATGATTGCGCCCGGCTCAACACGGGCATGCAGGTTTTTAAGGTCCAGCATCGGGATCGCCGAGTTGCATGCCTCGTTCTCGATATGCAGCGCGCTGATGCGCTCCGCGTTTTTCTCCAGTTGCGGGGCCAGTACATTCCAATCGCCGAATAAAATGCATAGCCCCTCGCCGCCGCGGAACAACTCCACCCCGTCAAATTCACACGGTGCCTTTTCTTTCAGCACCACACGAACCGGCGTTTTTTTCTCCGCAGTGCGGATCATTTCAATAATCTCCAACGCTTCCATACTCAACGCACCGACTTTCTGTGCCGAACCATTTCACGCCAGTCAAGATCACCGCGCTGCAAGCCCATGATCAGCATTTCCGCTGCCGCAAGATTGGTGGCAATCGGTACGTTATGGGTATCGCAAAGGTGGATCGTCTGCACAATCTGCTGATCCTCCCACGGGTCGTTATTATTCGGATCCGTAAACAAAAGCACCATATCGATCTCATTATAAGCAATCCGTGCGTCAACCTGCTGGTGACCGCCCTGATTATGGG
>CAMGMW010000053.1 GCA_946059285.1 uncultured Clostridia bacterium | reverse complement strand
TTTCACACTTTCCTTCCCTCCGTCATACTCAACCGGATCGTTTTTTGACAGTCTGAGCCGCAGGGGAAATCCCCTGCGGCTGTTCCGTATATCGGGATGTCTTTTGGGCATACAGAAAAAGCTAATTACGTTTTTTGCTTCGAATTAAAAGGAGCAGCACGCCAAGCGCAGCACCGCCGGAAAGCGCTGTCAATACGATCC
Source organism: uncultured Clostridia bacterium (assembly GCA_946059285.1). The sequence continues at coordinate 7,410 of CAMGMW010000053.1, read as the reverse complement.
ACAAAATCAGACTGCCGTCGCCTGTTTTCGGAGAGGTCGGTACTGTCTGCCCGCCTGCCTGTGCCGCATCACTTCCGGATGCGGCATCCGGAGCCGACTCCTCGCCTTCCGCATTGTCGGTGTCTTCTTCCGTGACACTGTACCGTTTCTGCGTTGCGCCGCAATCGACGCAGGTGTACAGGGTTACCATATTCTCTCCACATTCAGCGGAAAGCAACACACCGTCATCCCAGGTATGCTCCTCGCGCATGGAATAATCGATCCCCTCGTCTGCGCAAACGCACAAGTGATACACTTCGCTCCCGCAATCCACATATTGGCTCATGTTGAGCTTTACCTGTTTCGTCGCTCCGCAGTCTGGACAGGAATAGCAGAAATAAACGGCGGCTTTTTCCCCCAGCGTTATGCCGGAGCTGACAGCAACCGGGTCCCCCCAGTTGTGCTCCGCCCGTTCGATTTCGCCGCAGCCCTCGTCCAGACAGGTGCGCGTATGGTAGATGCCGTCATTGGCGTCCTCCCATGCGCCGAAGTTATGAAACTGCTCTGCAGGAGTATCATCGTCAGCGGCCAGTGCCGTCACGGAGAGCAGCATGCACACGAAAGCCGTACACAGCAGGAAAAACGTCAGCCTTTTCTTCATTCAAAATCCACTCCAAATCATATCGTCATCCAACGGAACCGCGGTATAGCCGGCAGTTCCAAAAACGTCTATAACAAATTATCGTATTCGTTTTTGAATTGCAAGCATTTTCTGTATCATCCTGACGCGGTTTAATTTTTCACTTTCATATTGTATGCCCGCTGTTCAAAATATGTACGGCTATGCATTGATTGCGGCAGATTTCCCCTTGAATATCGTCTTTTTGGCACAAAGCAGCGCTGAGGACGTTCCGTAAAACGAGAGAACACCTCAGCGCTGCATCCAATATTCTGATTTTTATCGCGCGTACAGCTTTGTCATACGGCGAAGCTTTTCCGCCAGCTCTGCCGTCAGCAGCTCCGGACGAACACGCCAACTCCAGTTGTCGGTGCTCACGGTTCCCGGTACGTTCATTCTTGTTTCCGCGCCAAGCTGCAAATAATCCTGCATCTGCGCAATGAAGGTATCGGCAACGCTTGCCATTCCTGCTCGGAGAATGCCCCAAACGCACTCGCTCCGATCGTGCAGCCCCAGATATTCCATCACATAAGCCACCACATCGTCGGAAGTGTTTTCCAGCCACTGTACCAGCGTTTCGTTATCATGGGTACCGCTGTAGCAAATGCAGTTTCGCTCATAGCAGTGCGGCAGGTAATTGCTCGGCTCTCTCGGATCGAAGGCAAATTCCAGCACTTTCATACCGGGATAACCGGAATCCCGCTGCAGTTGAATGACCTCCTGTGTCAAAAAGCCCAGATCCTCCGCAATCAGGTGCAGATTCGGGAAGGTCTCGCGCAGCGCATGGATAAAGTCATACCCCGGGCCTTTGATCCAGCGCCCGTTTCGCGCCGTTTTTTCGCCATATGGTACGGACCAGTAGCTTTCCAGTCCGCGGAAATGGTCAATGCGGATCACGTCGAACAGCCGTCCGGCGGCGGCAATGCGTTTTTTCCACCACGCATATCCATCCTTGCGCATCTCCTCCCAATTATAGAGGGGATTGCCCCAGAGCTGACCGTCTTCTGAAAAACAGTCCGGCGGACAGCCCGCCACACCGGTAGGCTGTCCCTGTTCATCCAGCTGGAACAGATGTGGATTCGCCCACACGTCGCAGGAGTCATAGGGCACATAGATAGGCAGGTCGCCAATGATCTGAATTCCGAGGTCATGTACATACTTCCGCAGACGGTCCCACTGCTGATAAAACAGATATTGCAGATAAATAAAGAAATTCGTATCCTCCGCCAGCACGATTCCGTAGGTTTCCACGGCACCGCTGCGGCGCAGGCGGATCTCCTCGGGCCAGTACTCCCACGACTTCATGCCGCGGCTGCGTTTGACCGCCATGTATAGGGCGTATTCCTCCACCCAGGGGTTTTGCTCCCGGAAGCGCTGCGTCGCGTCAAAGTCCCGCGTCCTTCCGCGGCGGTACGCCTGATACAGAAGATCGAAGCGAACACGGAACTGGAAGCCGTAGTCCACCCGTCCGCTGTCCTCACCCCAGTCGACCGCGTCCACTTCCTCCCGCGTCAGAAGTCCGTCCTCCACCAGTGTGTCCAGATCGATAAAATACGGATTGCCGGCGCAGGTGCTGAAGCTCTGATAGGGGCTGTCGCCATAGCTGGTCGGTCCGATGGGAAGGATCTGCCAGTAGTGCTGACCTGCTGCGTGGAGAAAATCGGCAAAGTCATAGGCTGCCTTGCCCAGCGTACCGATGCCATAAGGCGACGGCAGGGAAGAAATATGCATCAGGATTCCGGAACTTCTCATGTTATACACACTTTCTCTTTTAAAAATACTATTCCTTCAGCGGAAGAACACTCTCCCGCTGCGCCAGAGAGAAGGGCACCGTCTCATGCCGGGCGGGCATCTGTTTTTCAATGTTGCCCAGCAGAATCTCGGCGCTGAGCGCCGCCAGCAGGTCCACCGATTGGCGGATGGTGGTGAGCTGCGGCAGGAAATAGCCGCCGATGTACAGCCCATCGAAGCCGCAGACCGACAGGTCCTCCGGCACCCGCAGACCGTGATCCCGCAGCGCACGAATTGCGCCGATCGCCATCACGTCCGACATGGCAAACACCGCCGTTGGGCGCGCACCGTGCGCCAGCATCCGGCTCATCGCCTCGTAGCCTCCCTCATAGGAATACAGGGTCGTCTCGTAGGCGGTCTCCTCCGGGATCCCGCCGCGCATCAGCGCCTTGCGGCAACCCTCAAGGCGCATCCGGGAGGTATCGGACTCCTGCGGATCGCCGCCGATGACGCCGATGCTCCGATGCCCCTGCGAAATCAGATAGGATACGGCGCAATCCGCCGCAGCCGCGTCGTCGGTAAAAACACTCGACAGGTTCTCAAAGGGCAGTTCAGCGGCATTGTCGGTCAGCAGCACCGCGGGGATGTGGATCTTGTCAAAATCCGCCCGGAAATTGCTGCAGTTGCCGCCCAGAAACAGCAACCCCTCCGGTTTTTTCTCGCTGCACAGGTGGATTGCCCGATGTACCTCGTTTTCCGTTTCGTCAAAATAATCCGCCATCAGGGTATGCCGTGTCGCGGCAAAAATCTGCTGTAGCCGCTCGATAATCAGCGCAAACAGCTCATTTTTGCGTCCCTTTACCAGCACCAGAATGCCCTCATTTTTGCGCTGCTTGAGATTTTTCGCATTCACGTTGCGCTCAAATCCAAACCGCTCAATGGCGGCCTGAATCTCCTGCCGCGCCTTTGCGCTGACGTTGGGATGGCTGTTCAGGACGCGGGAAATTGTCCCAACGGAATATCCGGTTTCCCGCGACAGGTCCTTGATGGTCATGGATTATCCTTTCACAGCGCCCGCGGCGACGCCCTTGATGATATGCTTCTGACAGAACAGATACACGATAATGATGGGCAGAAGACTGAACATCATGACCGCCATGGTCGCGCCCATATCGACCGTGCCGTAGCTGCCTTGCAGATACTGCACATGGATGGGGATGGTCTTGTACTTATTGATATCCAGCACGAGGGTCGGCAGCAGATAGTCGTTCCAGACCCACATGACCTGCAAAATGCCAACGGAGATCAGCGTCGGCTTGAGCATCGGCAGGACGACCAAGAAGAAGGTGCGGATGGGTCCGCAGCCGTCGATGGCCGCCGCCTCCTCGATCTCCAAGGGCAGGCTCTTGACAAAGCCGGTAAACATGAACACGGAAAGTCCCGCGCCGAAGCCGAGGTAGATGACAGGGATCGTCCACGGGGTGTTAAGCTTCAGGTTGGTCGCGACCGAGACCAGCGGGAACATGACCATCTGGAACGGCACGATCATCGAGAACACACAGGCAAAGTAGAAGATCTTCGTAAAGCGGCTGCCCACACGGGAGATGTACCATGCGGCCATCGAAGTGCACAGCAGAATGAGGAAGACCGACAGAAGCGTGATGACCAGGCTGTAGCACAGGGATTTAATGAACGGGTAGTTGCCAAAGGTAGCGCCCTTGACGTAGTTATCCATGCCCGCAAAGCTGTCGCCGTCGGGCAGGGCAAAGGTGTCGGTGTTGATGACGCTGTTTGACTTAAAGGAGTTGATCAGAACGAGGATGATCGGCATGATATAGACCACGCAGACGATGGCAAAGAGGATCGTCAGGATCGTGCTGCCGATGTTACTCTTTCTTTTCGCCTTGACGGCGCCGCTCGGTGTCGTAAGCGATGACATTACTGCTGCACCTCCTTCGTTTTGGTTGCGCGGAGCTGGATCAGTGCGAGCGCTGCGACGAGGATGAAGAAAATGACAGCCTCTGCCTGTGCCGTGCCGATCCACTTATTGTTGATATTGTTCGTGTTAAAGATGTGCAGGGCCAGCATCTCCGTCTGAAGGATTCGCGTGCCGGGAAGCTTTGGAGAGCCGCCGGTGAGCGCAAAGTTCTGGTCGAAGAGCTTAAAGGAGTTGGTCAGCGTCAGGAACATGCAGATCGTGATGGACGGCATGACATTCGGGATCGTGACGCGCCACAGGGTCTGCCAGCGGTTGGCGCCGTCGATTTTCGCCGCTTCATACATATCCTCTGGGACAGCCTGCAAACCGGCAATATAAATGATCATAATGTAGCCGATCTGCTGCCACGCGACGAGCACGACCAAGGCCCAGAAGCCGATGTTGGCGTTCGTCAGATAGGTCGCGCCGAGGATCGCGTCAAAGATCAGCTTCCAAATGTAAGCCAGAACAATGCCGCCGATCAGGTTCGGCATGAAGAATACCGTGCGGAAAAGATTCGATCCTTTCATTTTCTGCGTCAGCGCATAGGCAAGCGCGAAAGCAAGGATGTTGATCAAAATGATCGAAACGACGGCATACATCGCCGTAAAGCCGAACGCATGGCGGAAGCCCTCGTCCTCGAACGCCTTGACATAGTTGGCAAAGCCGTTCCATGTGAAGTCGATCGGCGAGGAAAAGCGGCTGAAGGAGCGGTAAATACCGAGCAGAAACGGCCAAATGAAGCCGATGAAAAACGCCGCGAGCGTCGGCAGAACAAAGATTGGGAACGCGTACTGTATCGGTCTGCGCAGGAGCTTACTGCTGTGCGCCGCCGGATCGACGCTTGGAGCAATCTTCAGCATCTGACCGCGGCGTTTATAATAATAGAGGAAGATTGGCACCGCAATCACCGCGAGGAAGACCAGCATGGTAATCGCGGCAGCGAGCCAGTTAAGCGTCGGGGCGGCGGTCCACTCGGCGGCGCCGTAGCCGTCGGTCAGGTAATTGGCATACATCTCGCGGAGCTGCTCCATTGGGCGCAGACCGAGCCATTTCGCGCCGAGACAGCCGCCGAGCATGCCGGCGAATACCGTGTCCATGGCAAGCAGGACGGTATTGGCGGTAACGCCGGATCTTTTTCTGAGCTTTGCGGAAGTGACAAGCGCCGCAATTGCGCAGAACAGTCCGAACAGGGCGGGAATTAAAATGGTCATGGCAGCCTTGTTCTCAATCTTTGAGAAATTGAACAGCACGGCGATGCCGAACACAAAGCCGAGGATGCCGAAGATGCCGCGGACAATCAACCATATGGAATAACCAGAATGAAAGCGGAAGGAGCACAGAGTTTTTTCTGCCGGTGCGGTCTCCGTGCTCAGCATTTGCTTTTTCACCTGCCATCGCCTCCTTTTCGTTTCTTTTTCACAGTTGCGGTTCATACCGCAAGGCGGCGGGAGCAGGCTTCTGCCCTATAGCAAAAGCGGTAGGGCAAGAGCCTGCCTCTGCCGGCTCAAGGGAAGACATTGCTAAATGAAATAAGGGCGGGCATTTGCCCGCCCCCTTTGTGTTCGATATTCAGTTCGGCAGAGGATTAGCCGTTCTGGGCCTCCCACTCAGCTGCCCAACCATCGACGAACGCGGTGACGACATCGTCCCAAGAGCCGCCGGCGGTGGAGTAAGCCATGAGAGCGTCAACAACGCCCTGTCTCCAAGCGTCAACATTCGGAGTGTAGTTGAATGCCCAAGCGACATTGTACTTGCCCTCAGCAAACAGCGCATTCGCAGCGTTGAAGAAGACATTCTCGGATTCCTTCGCGTTCTTGAAGGGGATCGGGCCAAACTGCTCAGCCATCATCTGAGTGCCTTCGTCAGAGGTGACAACCCAGTACAGGAAGTCGAGGGTAGCCTGCTGATCCTCAGCGGAAGCCTTGGCGTTAACAGCCCAGCAGTTCTCGGTGCCGCAGCACAGAGCAGCATTCTCTTCGCCTTCCACACCGCAGTAGATGGGGATCATGGTGAGGTCTTCTGCATTCATCAGGAAGCCCTTATCTTCGCTGGTCACGAGGTTGCTGTATTCCCAGGAACCGTTCTGGAAGAAGACAGCCTTGCCGGTGCCGAATTCAGCCTCAGACTCGTCGCCGGTCTTCGGGCCGATCTCGGTGGGCGCGCAGGTGGAATTGTTGATGTACAGATCCCAAACGTTCTTGAAGTTGTCAATATAATCGGCGGTGATGGTGGAAACCTCGTTGGAGTCTACACCCTGATAGTACAGGGGCAGGTTTGCCAGATGGCCGGAGAATCTCCAGGAGGAGGAGCCGTCCAGACCGGCGGAGGAGAATGCGGAGAAGCCCAGCTCCTCGGAGCGAGCGGTGATGTCCTCGGCAACAGCCTTCAGAGAAGCGAAGTCGGTGATGTCGGAGACGCTGTAGCCGGCCTCATCCAGCAGAGCGGTGTTGACGATGATGCCATAGCACTCATAGCAGTAGCCGGCGCAATAGGTGACGCCGTCCTTGACGAGGTTGAAGTCAGCGGTGGTCATCTCGTTGAGGAAATCGGTGCCGTCCAGCGGGAGGCAATAATCCTGCCAGGTCTCAAGGCCTGCCATGTTGCCGCACTGGAACAGGGTGGGCGCGGAGTCCTTGGACATCTCAGCGGTCAGGGTTTCGGAGTACTTGCCGGAAGCAGCGGTAACGACCTTGACGGGAACACCGGTCTTCTCGGTATAGGTCTTCGCAAGATCCTGCCAAGCCTGATCAGCCTCGGGCTTGAAGTTCAGGAAGTAGACGGAACCGGTCGTTGTCGGCTGGTCGGGGTTGTCGGTGCTGGGATCGCTGGATGTAACGGGGTCGCCGCTGGGGGTGGGCTCTTCTTCCTTGGCGCAGCCCGCAAACAGGCAGGCTACCATTGCCAAAGCGAGGAGCAGTGCGAGTAATTTCTTCATTTTCGTTCCTCCTAAATGTTTTATGGAATTGGTTTTGCTTTCTTGCTCTAATGGATTTGGAAACGTTTCCAAACCGTAACTATAAGTATACAGGCTTTCCCCGGT
>CAMGMW010000052.1 GCA_946059285.1 uncultured Clostridia bacterium | reverse complement strand
AAGTCGTTGCGGCTCTAAAAGAATCTGATGTTCTAGATTCCGCCGCAGTGACGGGCAAAGAAAAGACGAAGCATACGGTCTTTTCCTTTCCATCGTACGGTGCTTTGCCATGCTTTGCAGTGGGCGTTTTCCTTGCTACTGTAGCCCATCTCGAATCGGCAAACCGGGAGAGCTGTCACATTCCGACTATCTTTCTCAATGTATTTGCTGTTCTGATTGTAATCTTGTTGCTGACACTCGATTTGGCAGTCTTTGCCCACCAATTTGTCTTTTGATAATCCTTACGGCTAAAAGACCAGAAAACAGCATTTTTGTAGTTATGCACATTCTCATATTCCTTTTTCGGATTTCCCATTTCATGATAGAATTCTTCATAAGACAGCGAAGGCAGCGGAAAAATAATATTGTCGTATATTTCTTGATTGTCATCTCCCCACCAAGCAGGTGCATGACGCAATATGTCTTCTAATTCTTTTTGCGAAATAACAAAAACGGGTATATCCAAGCAAAACCGCTCTTGTATCATTGACATGATTGTATTTGCAAGAACACCCTCATCATCTTCATCGCTTGAAAAAATAACGTTTCCGCTATTGAGATGTGTAAAAACATCTACATAACCAAGCGCTGCAAAATTAGCTTTCAGTTCCGACATAGCTATCTTGTTTTTGCCGCTTATATTGATGCCTCTTAATAGAGCAATATACCTGTTCATACGAAATTCCATCCTCACACATTCAGTATTTCTGATCCATACCGCCATAACAGCGATTTCCTATCATTCCCTCTCTGTGATGGGTGCACGCGCCGCTTTACAATACCTCCAGAACCGTCAGCGTCTGCTCCCGGACGGAAAAGCGGATGTCAAACTCAGCAAACCGCATCCCATAGATCCGGTTGGCATCTGTTTGATAAGACGGGCGCGGGTCATGCGCCAGCACGCCCAGCAGTGCTTCTTGCCGGTCCGGCGGAATCTTTGCAAGCAGCACATCCGGAAACACCACACGAAGCAGGAAATCCCGCGCCTGCTCCGTAAAGCCGCCCTGCGCCTCCGGATGGGCATCGGCGTAGGGAATATAGGGCTTGATGTCGAAAATCGGCGTTCCGTCCATCAAGTCCGCGCCGGATATCACCAGCACCGTGCCATCCCTCGCGCTCTGCCGCACCTCCTCCAGACGCACGCAGGAAAGACCGATCGGATTCGGGCGGAAAGGAGAGCGTGTAGCAAACACCCCCAAGCGGGTATTGCCTCCCAGACGCGGAGGGCGAACCGTCGGCGACCACGCTTCGCGGATGGTCTCGGAAAACTCCCAAATCAGCCAAAGATGAGAAAAGCCCTCTATTCCCCGCAGCGCATCGGCGTTACGGTATTCCGGCTCGAAAATAACGGTTGCGCGCAGCGCGTCAACCAACCCGCTCTGCCGCGGTATGCCGAATTTGGTCGGGAAGTCACTGCGGATGTGCGCGATGACACGCATCGTATGCTCCATGTTCTTCCCCTCCTCAAAGCTGTGAAAAAACCTGACCGAGGGATGTATGGAGCACCAGATTCGCGTATTGGTCATAAGGTGTTTCATCGCGGTTGATCAGCACCAGCCGGTCTCCGCTGTAGTAGTGCAGCAGCCCTGCAGCGGGATAGACCGTCAGGCTCGTACCGCCGACGATCAGCAGGTCCGCGTGCCGGATGACGGAAATCGCCCCTGCCAGCGTTTTTTCATCCAAGCCCTCCTCGTACAGGACCACGTCCGGCTTTACAATGCCGCCGCAGTCGCACAGCGGGATGTCCTTTGCGTCCCGAATGAATTCCGCGCTGTAGAATTTCCCGCATTTGGTGCAGTAGTTCCGCAAAACACTGCCGTGCAGCTCGTACACGCGCCTGCTGCCCGCCTTCTGGTGCAGACCGTCGATGTTCTGCGTCACCACGGCGGCAAGCCGCCCCTCCTGCTCCCAGCGTGCCAGCACCTGATGCGTGATATTCGGCTCGAAGCCGAGCGGCAGCATTTTTTCCCGGTAAAAGCGGAAAAAGTACGCCGGATGGTGCTGAAAAAAGCTGTGGCTGATGATGGTCTCGGGCGGATACTCAAACTTCTGGTTGTAAAGCCCATCGACACTGCGGAAATCCGGGATACCGGATTCGGTACTCACGCCGGCGCCGCCGAAAAAGACGATTTTTTTACTCTCGCCGATCCATTGCTTCAGCTGTTCCAAGTTCGTCATCGTCTGCAATCTCCCTCAGGATTTTTTTGTCCTCTTTCGTCTCGAGCTTTAATTTTTCATACATATCCGGGCGGCGTGCTCTGGTGCGCAGCAGAGACTGCTTTCTGCGCCAGCGAGCAACCTTTGCGTGGTCACCGGAGAGCAGGACAGACGGTACTTCCCTGCCGTGCCAGACCGCCGGGCGGCTGTATTGCGGATACTCCAGCGTACCATCCCAGTGACTTTCGTCCTCAAAGCATTCCGCATCGGACAGTACGCCCGGAATCAGACGGCACACCGCGTCCGCCACCGCCATCGCAGGGATCTCCCCGCCGGTCAGGACAAAATCCCCAAGGGAGATCTCCTCATCCACGCATTCGTCGATAAAACGCTGGTCGATCCCCTCGTAATGCCCGCAAACCAGAACCAGATTGTCATAGGTCGCCAGCCGTTTGGCATCCGACTGTCGAAACACGGTGCCGCAGGGAGAGAGATAAATGGTATGCACCGGTGCGCCCGCCTCGTCGCAGACATGACACCAGCAGCGATACAGAGGGTCTGCCTGCATCACTGCGCCGTGACCGCCGCCGTAGGGATAGTCATCCACCTGATTCTGTCTGTTTTGGGTGTAGTCCCGAATTTGATGCGTTTCGATACGGATGATGTCCCGCTCCTGCGCCCGTCCGAGGATCGACTCGTTCATCATGTCTCCCACCGTATCAGGGAACAGCGTCAGAATGTCAATTCTCATCGGTTGCCATCCCCTCAATCAAATGCACGCGGACAAATCTCTGCGTCACATCGATCTCCTTGACGAATTCCCTGACTGCCGGGATCATATACTGATGCTCTCCTTCGACCACATACACGTCACTCGACGGCATGGTCAAAACATCCCTGATTTTGCCGATCTCCGTGCCGTTTTCATCCATGACACGGCAGCCAATCAGGTCCGCGATAAAAACCGTACCTTCCGGCAAGCGAACATCGGCGCGATCGATGCTGACCTTTTTCCCGCGCAGCGCAGCCGCCTGCTCCGGCGTGTCGATGCCCTTAAGCTTCGCCAGAACGCAGGTCTTATGCACCCGCGAGGAAAGGACCTCATAGGGCTTCCCATTCAGATAAAACAGGTCGAACTCCAGAAGAAACTCCGGCGTGTCCGCCCACGGAAGAATTTTGACCTCTCCGTGGATGCCGTGACTGCTGACGATCTCCCCGGTCTCTAGAAGCTGATTCATTGTCTTTGCCTCCGTTTACAGCTTGTCATAGGTCTTTTCCAAAAAACGCTCCGCCCGGACAAGCATCCGCTCGTGGACCGCGTGCCCAATCTCCCCCGTCTCATCGAAGGCGGTGATCTCAAAGGTGATTTTTCGCCCCTCCACCGCGGTCACAACGGCTTCAGCGCGCACCTCCATCCCGACAGGGGTGGCGGAGGTGTGCTTCACCTGCATTGCAATGCCGACCGAGCTTTCCCCTTCGGCAAGTGACGGCGCGATGCTCTCGCAGGCAGCGCCTTCCATCAGCGCGACCATGCAGGGCGTCGCATAGACCAGAAGGTCACCGGAACCGACGACCTGCGCGGTATCCGCCTGCTCTACAAGTGCCTGTGTGTGTCCGATCATTCCAACTTCAATCGCCATTTGTTGTTTCCTCGTTTCAATGTTCTTTTTTATATCATACCAAACTTCGGCAGAAGGGTCAATCGAAAAATAAAGATTGCCATTTTGGGAAAAAGGGGATATAATTCTATAAAATAAAAATGAGTTACTTAGAGGTACACTATGAAGACTTACAATACGTTGAACATGACCATGCTCTGTGATTTTTATGAGCTGACCATGAGCAACGGCTATTTCCGCAACGGCATGAAGGACAAAATCTGTTACTTTGATGTTTTTTACCGTAATGTGCCGGACAACGGCGGCTTTGCCATTGCCGCCGGGCTGGAGCAGGTGGTAGAATACATCCGAGACCTGCATTTCAATGAAGAGGATATCGAATATCTGCGCAGCCGCGGCATTTTCGACGAGGCGTTTTTAGAGTATTTGCGCGGATTCCGTTTCACCGGTGATATCTACGCGTTGCCGGAGGGAACTCCGGTATTCCCCAAGGAGCCGATCATGACGGTGCGCGCACCTGCGATCGAGGCGCAGCTCATTGAGACCTATGTGCTTCTGATTCTCAACCATCAAAGCCTGATCGCAACGAAAGCAAACCGCGTCGTCCGCGCTGCGCAGGGGCGGACGGTGCTGGAATTCGGCTCCCGCCGGGCACAAGGTGCACAGGGTGCGATTCTGGGTGCACGGGCAGCGTATATCGGCGGCTGCAGCGGCACCGCCTGCACCATTTCCGACCAGCTCTACGGTGTGGCGGCAGGCGGCACCATGGCACATTCCTGGGTGCAGATGTTTGAGACCGAATATGAGGCGTTTCGGACCTACTGTGAGCTGTATCCCCATGGCGCGACTCTGCTGGTGGACACCTATAACACGCTGAAAAGCGGCGTTCCCAATGCCATCCGCGCCTTTAATGAAGTGCTCAAGCCGCTGGGCATCAAAAAATGCGGCATTCGTCTGGATTCCGGCGACATGACCTATCTGACGAAAAAAGCGCGGAAAATGCTGGACGATGCCGGCTGGACGGAGTGTGAGATTTCCGTGTCCAATTCGTTGGACGAATACATCATTCAGGATCTTTTGCGCCAGGGTGCGCAGATCGACATGTTCGGCGTCGGTGAGCGGCTGATCACGGCGCGCAGTGAGCCGGTGTTCGGCGGTGTCTACAAGCTGGTGGCTGTGGAGCGGGAGGACGGCACCATCGAGCCGAAAATTAAAATTTCCGAAAATGTCGGAAAAATCACCAATCCCCATTTTAAAAAGCTCTATCGCTTCTACGGGAACGACACCGGAAAGGCCATCGCGGACTACCTGTGCGTCTGGGATGAGACGGTGGATGACAGCAAAAACCTCCTGATTTTTGATCCGGAGGCAACGTGGAAGCAGAAAGAAGTCTATAATTTTACGGCGAAAGAACTGCAGGTACCGATTTTCAAAAACGGCGAGTTGGTCTATCAGCTCCCGTCACTGGACGAGATCCGGGATTATTGCAGGCAACAGGTAGACACCCTGTGGGACGAGGTCAAGCGCTTCGACAACCCGCACAGCTATTATGTGGACCTGTCCCGCAAACTGTGGGACATCAAGTACAACCTGTTGAAGAACAGCGGTATGCATCATGAAAAGACGAACTGAAGCGAAGCGTCTCGCGTTGTGCGGCATATTAGCCGCACTGGCTGTCGGGCTGATGTTCCTCGGCGGCATGATCCCCATAGCGGTATTCGCCTGTCCTGTGCTGGCGTCGATGGTGCTGATTCCAGTATACTGTGAATGCGGTTTTCGCTTTGGGCTGGTCTGGTATGGCGGAGTCGCGCTGCTGTGTGTTCTGCTGGGACCGGATAAGGAAGCAGCGGTTTTGTTCGTATTTTTTGGATACTATCCCATGCTTCGGAAGCTGATCGGGCGGTTACGGAATCGGGGCGTCAAGTGGCTGTTGAAGCTGCTGTACTTTAACATCTCGATCTTCGCCGCCTATGCCCTGATGCTTTATGTTTTCCGGCTTGCTGCCGTAACAGAAGAATTCCGCCAGACGGAGCGGATCATGCTGATCGTCTTTCTTGCGCTGGGCAACGTGGCGCTGATAATCTATGACATTCTGATTGATCGGCTGGAGCTGTTTTACCATCTCCGTCTGCGCCCGAAACTGAAGCTTTAAATCCCGAATGAAACGCCGAACTTTTGCTGTATGATTCTGATTGGGTATTAAACCCTGCTTATGTTCGGTAGGGACAGTGAAGCAATCACCGTTTTGGCTCGACGCGCAACCTATATTGATCGCAATGGGGTCAGGCTCACCGCCTGACCCCAGCTTTTTGAGCGTCAAAAAAGGGCGCGTTTTGCAACGCGCCCTCGCTCTTTTTATTTTGCATATTCGGTCGCCTTGGTCTCACGGATGACGTTGACCTTGATCTGACCGGGGTATTCCAGTTCTGCCTCGATCTTCTTTGCCAGCTCGCGGGCAAGCAGCACCATGTTATCCTCGGAGACCTCCTCGGGCTTGACCATGATGCGTACCTCACGACCTGCCTGAATCGCAAAGGACTTTTCGACACCGGGGTAAGTGCCGGTCAGTTCCTCAAGCTTTTCCAGACGGCGGATATAGTTTTCTACATTCTCGCGGCGTGCGCCGGGACGGGCGGCTGAAATCGCATCCGCCGCCTGTACGAGACAGGCAATGACGGTGCGCGGCTCCACATCGTTATGGTGCGCCTCAATGGCGTGCACAACATCCGGCGATTCATTGTATTTCCGCGCCAGTTCCACGCCGAGCTGCACATGGCTGCCCTCCATCTCATGATCGACAGACTTGCCAAGGTCATGAAGCAGACCGGCGCGCTTTGCCAGTGTGACGTCAACACCGAGTTCACTTGCCAGCAGACCGGCGATGTGAGCAACCTCGATGGAATGGTTGAGCACATTCTGTCCGTAGGATGTGCGGTATTTCTGACGACCGAGGAGCTTGATCAGCTCAGGATGCAGGTTGTTGATGCCCGTCTCGAAGGTGGCGCGTTCGCCTTCCTGCTTGATGACGCGGTCAACCTCGCGACGGGATTTCTCCACAAGATCCTCAATCCGGGTCGGGTGAATGCGCCCGTCCGCAATCAGCTTTTCCAGCGCAAGACGTGCAATCTCGCGGCGCACCGGATCAAAGGAGGATACGGTGATTGCCTCAGGTGTGTCGTCAATGATGAGATCCACACCGGTGATCGCTTCCAATGTGCGAATGTTGCGACCCTCGCGGCCGATGATCCGGCCTTTCATTTCATCGTTCGGCAGTGGAACGACCGAGACCGTTGCCTCTGCGGCGTGGTCGGCGGCGCAGCGTTGGATAGCGATGGAGATGATCTCCCGCGCCAACTGATCGGCGTTATCCTTGAGCTGCGCTTCGATTTCCTTGATTTTCAGCGCGGATTCGTGGCGGCATTCGTTTTCCAGATTCCGCAGCAGATAGTTTTTCGCGTCCTCCTGTGTCAGTCCCGAAATCTTCTCCAGCATTTCCAGCTGGCTCTTTTTAATGAGGTTGACCTCATCCTGCGTGGCGGCAACGGCTGCCTGGCGCTTGCGGAGGTCATCCTCCTTGCGCTCGTAAGCGTCCGTCTTTTTGTCGAGGGATTCTTCCTTCTGCTGGAGACGGCGCTCCTGCTTTTGCAGGTCAGAGCGGCGCTCCTTGACTTCTTTTTCGTATTCTGTTCTGGATTTATGGATCTCTTCTTTTGCCTCTAAAAGCATTTCACGCTTTTTGCTCTCGCCGCCTTTGATGGCTTCGTTGATGATGCGTGTTGCCTCCGCTTCGGCGCTGCCGATCTCACGCTCGGCGACCTTCTTGCGGTAAGCTATGCCAATGAGAAAGAAGAGTACTGCTACAACAATCAGTCCTACTCCAATGAGGATATATTGGTAAAGTTCCATAGTCCCTGAATACACCTCCTGTTCACAAAAAATTGGGTTTGATGGGTGCGGATGCGCCCGAAGAGAAAACAACGTCTGCCTGCGCTACCCCATTTGCGCAGGGAAAACGCAATAATCCATCGTTTATTTTACTGTCTGGACCGTCCATTGTCAAGAAATAATTCTCATCGGACAGCCCATACTTTTCCGGAACAGCGGCCGTATGGAGGGTG
>CAMGMW010000051.1 GCA_946059285.1 uncultured Clostridia bacterium | reverse complement strand
TAAGTTCTTGACGCGCCTGCGGCGCTATAAAAAGCTGCTTTTTATCAAGAACTAGCATAATTTATTGTAATACTGGGTGATTAAAATGAACAAACTTGAAATGTCACGGAATGAAATCAGCAGAATTGATCTTGAGATGGCAAAACTCTTTGAGGAGCGAATGAAGGTTTGCGAAGCAATCGCGGCCTACAAAAAAGAATGCGGACTCTCTATTCGTGATTCCGCCAGAGAGCTTGATCTCATCAACAGAAACAGAAAGCTGATCCAGAGCGCGGATGTTGAATCCTACTATGTCCAGTTTCTCAGGAAAACCATCGACCTCTCCTGTGACTATCAGGCGAGAATCATGAACGGGATGCGCGTCGCCTATTCCGGGGTAGAGGGCGCTTTCGCATATGCCGCCGCAAAACGGATGTTTCCGGAGGCCGAGCTGATTGCCTGTCCGGAATTCACCGATGCGTATCAGGCTGTGGAGAGAGGAGAATACGACAGCGCAGTGCTTCCCCTGGAAAACAGCTATGCGGGCGAAGTCGGAACGGTCATGGACCTGATTTTTTCCGGGAGTCTGTATGTAAATCAGGTCATTGACCTGCCGGTCATTCATAGTCTGATGGGCATCGAGGGCGCTTCCCTTGACAGCATCAATACCGTGGTCAGCCATCCACAGGCGCTCGCGCAGTGCGGCGACTATATCCACCGGCATGGATTTCAAATAAAGACGTATTCCAACACAGCGCTGGCGGCAAAGCATGTGAGGGAAGCGGGCGATCCTTCGCTTGCGGCGATTGCGTCGGATGAGACATCGGCGATTTTTGGTCTGAAAATTCTGGACAGCGGTATTAATGACAGCAAAAACAATACCACCCGCTTTGCTGCGTTTTCCCGCGCACAGAACCGACCCGCTACGTTCGGAAAGCGGGAGGATGAGAACTTTATCCTGGTTTTTACCGTGCAGAACGAAGCCGGCGCGCTGGCACAGACTCTGAATATCATAGGCGCGCACGGCTTTAACATGCGGAACCTGCGCAGCCGCCCCATGAAGGACCTTCAGTGGAGCTACTTCTTTTATATCGAAGCAGAAGGGAATATCAACAACGAAAATGGACAGGACATGCTGCGGGAGCTTTCCGCCATATGTGCAAAGCTCCGGCTGGTTGGGACCTATTATGCCAATAATGTGGAGTGAGGAGGAATCGGCGTGACCATATCTGTCAACACGGATGCGCAGGGCTATGATATCATTCTGTGCAACGGCGCACGAAAAAACGTGGGAGAGCTTCTTGACCTGGACCGTAAAGTACTTATTGTCACAGACGACGGCGTTCCCCGTGAATATGCCGATGCGGTGGCCGCGCAATGTGCCGAGCCGGTGCTCGTCAGCATACCCGGAGGAGAGTCGAGCAAAAGCCCGCAGCAACTGCTGCATATTCTGTCCGTCATGCTGAACGCCTCGTTTACCCGCCAGGACTGTGTGGTTGCGGTAGGCGGCGGCGTGGTTGGCGATCTCAGCGGCTTTGCAGCCTCCTGCTATATGCGCGGTATTGATTTTTATAATATCCCTACGACGCTGCTTTCTCAGGTGGATTCCTCCATCGGCGGCAAGACTGCCGTCAATTTCGAAGGCGTAAAAAACATCATAGGAACGTTTTATCAGCCCAAAAGGGTCATCATCGATCCAACTACGCTGCATACGCTGCCGGCAAGACAGCTTCATGCCGGTCTGGCGGAAGCGATAAAGATGGCAATGACCTGTGATGCGGAGCTTTTTTCTCTGATCGAACGGAGCAGTGATCTGTCCGCAGATCTGGAGGTGATCATTGACCGCTCGCTGCGCATTAAAAAGGAGGTCGTAGAAAAGGACCCGAGGGAAAACGGCTTGCGCCGTGTTCTGAATTTCGGACACACGATCGGTCATGCGATCGAGGGCTTCTGCGGAGGGGAACTGCTTCATGGCGAGTGCGTGGCGCTTGGCATGCTCCCGATGTGCAGCGCACAAGCCAGACAGCGGCTGACCGGCGTCCTGCAGAAGTATCGGCTCCCGACAAAAGCAACCCAAAATGCCGGACAGCTTCTTTCCTATCTCCTGCATGACAAAAAGACACAGTCAGATCATATTGCCACAGTTATTGTCGATGAGATTGGTACGTTCCGGCTGCGCGAAATGCGCCCGGAAGAAATACTTGAGAATTTGGAGAAACTGCAATGAAAAACACGTTCGGACAGAGTGTCGCCGTCACGCTGTTTGGAGAGAGCCACGGCGCTGCAATAGGCATTGTAATCGACGGACTTTCCCCCAGGCTGCCGGTCAGCGAGGAATTGATTTCTCGGCAGCTTTCCCGCCGCCGACCGTCCTCTTCGCTGGATACCCCCAGACGGGAGCCGGATCGTTTTCAGATTCTCAGCGGTGTGTTTTCCGGAAAGACGACCGGAACACCGATCTGCATCCTCATCCCGAATGAAGATACACAGAGCAAGGATTACGCGTATGGACTTGCCCGTCCTTCCCACGCCGACTACGCCGCTTATTGCAAATACCATGGTTATGAGGACTATAGGGGAGGCGGTCATTTCTCAGGTCGTATCACGGCGGCACTGGTCGCCGCGGGCGGAATCCTTCTCCCTGTGCTGGAAGGGATCGGAATAAAAATCGGCACGCATATCCTGCAGTGCGGCAGCGTCAAGGATCGGAGCTTTGGCGATACAGCACAGGATCTTGCATATTTGCAGACATGCGATTTTCCGGTTCTGATGCCTGCCTGCGGCGAAAAAATGGCAGAACAAATTCTCCATGCAAGGCAATCGTGTGACAGCGTCGGCGGCATCACGCAGACCGCGGTCTGCGGCGTGGTACCGGGCATCGGAGAACCCTGGTTTGACAATATGGAGAGCGTCCTTTCCCACGCCATATTCAGCATTGGCGGCATCAAAGGAATCGAATTCGGAATGGGCTTCTCGTTTTCCATGTCGAGCGCAAGCCTCTGCAACGACGCGTTTCGAATGGAAAACGGAAAAGTCGTGACCGAGACGAACAACAACGGCGGCATCAACGGCGGAATTACAAACGGAATGCCGATCGTGTTCCAGTGCGCGGTAAAGCCGACGCCTTCGATTGCCCGGGAGCAGAAAACGGTCGATTTCCGAACACAGGAGAACGCTGTCATTTCAATCCGTGGTCGGCACGATCCGGCAATCATCCGGCGTATCTGTCCTGTGATTGACAGCGTGACGGCGATGGTGCTGTGCGATATGTTGGCACAGCGCTTCGGAACGGATGTGTTTACGAAAGGAGTTCCTTCATGCAGTATGGATTGATCGGCGAGCATTTGACGCACAGCTATTCCCGCGAGATTCACGGGAAAATCGCAGATTATGCGTACGAGCTTTGCGAACTGAGACCGGAGGAACTGGAACCTTTTTTTCAAAAACGTGATTTTCTTGGCATCAATGTCACTATCCCATATAAGCAAAGCGTTATTTCCTATCTGGACTCGATTTCTGAAACGGCACAACGGATCGGCGCCGTCAATACAATCGTGAATCGCGGCGGGAAGCTGCACGGAGATAACACGGATTTTGCCGGCATGAAGGCTTTGGTGCGGTATGCCGGGATTGAAATCGCCGGAAGAAAGGTGCTGATTCTGGGCACTGGCGGCACCTCAAAGACAGCCCATGTCGTTGCGGAAAGTCTGGGTGCAGATTCGATTGTGCATGTGTCCAGGAGCCGCCGGGGGGATGCCGTTACTTACGCAGAAGCCGTGCAGCAGCACGGCGATGCGCATATCATAATCAATACAACGCCTGTCGGTATGTACCCAAACACGGTCGAAGTGCCGATTGATCTTTCGCATTTTGCCGCCCTGGAGGGCGTTCTTGACGCCGTTTACCATCCGCTGCGTTCCGGTCTGGTGCTGGACGGGCTGTCAAGAGGTATTCCGGCATGCGGCGGACTTTACATGCTTGTGGCGCAGGCGGTGTTCGCAAGTGCGGCCTTTTTGGGGAAGGAGCCGGATCTCTCTCTGATTGATGAAATATTCCGTGCGATAAGACTTGAGAAACAGAATGTGGTGCTGATCGGAATGCCTTCCGCAGGAAAAACCACCGTAGGATCGCATCTGGCAAAGCTGACCGGAAAGGCATTTTTAGACACGGACCAGATTATCGTTTCACACATCGGAGGAACAATCAGTGAATACTTTGCGGCGCATGGCGAGGAGGCATTCCGCAAGCTTGAACACGAGGTAATTTCAAATGCGGCCAAGAAAGACGGATGCGTTATTGCGACCGGAGGCGGCGCAGTCCTTGACGCCGAGAACATCCGTTTGCTTCGGCAAAACGGAATCATCGTATTTTTGAACCGGTCGCTGGAGCATCTGATCGTTTCGGCGGAGCGACCGCTTTCGAACAGCCGGGAGGCATTGGAAAAACTGTATGAAAAGCGATACCCGTTGTATGCAAAGGCTGCGGATTTGTGTGTGGATGCAAATTCGGCACCGGAGCAAATCGCCAACGCGATCCGGGAGGAATTGGGCAAATGAAATTTCTCATATTAAACGGTCCGAACATCAATCTGCTTGGCATCCGTGAGCCGGACATATACGGAAAGCAGAGCTACAAGGATCTGCTTCAGCTTGTATCGGCGCATGCAAAGGAGCTGGGTGTTGAGGTGGAATTTTATCAGTCGAACCACGAGGGCGATTTGGTCGACGCCATTCAGAACGCGTTTTTCTCTGCCACGGACGGTATTATCTTTAACCCCGCTGCCTATACGCACACCAGCATTGCGATTGCCGACGCGGTTAAGGGCGTGGGAATTCCTACCGTCGAGGTCCACATTTCGGAAGTCTCCAAGCGGGAGAGCTTTCGTCAAATCAGCTATATTGGCACAGTGGCCGTGCACACAATCACAGGGGAGGGCTTGGACGGCTACAATCATGCCATGGATTATTTGGTCCGCCTTTTAGGAGAGAAAAATGGACGTACACATTAAACCAAGCACGCTCGGCGGATGCGTAAAGGCACCGCCGTCCAAAAGTTATGCCCATCGGCTGGTGCTCTGCGCTGCACTTGCAGAAGGAACCAGTGTGATCCAAGGAATTGCGCACAGTGAGGATCTGCTGGCAACACTCGATTGCATCTCGGCGCTGGGCGCCAGGTATACGCTTACCGGGGATGCGGCTGTGATTCAGGGAAGAACGGATCGCCCTTCGGGCAAGGCGGTATTTCCCTGCCGCGAGAGCGGAAGTACGCTGCGTTTCTTTCTTCCCCTTTCCTTAGACGGCGGCGGAGATCGGTGCTTTACCGGGACGCGGCGGCTTATGGAACGCGGCGTCGGCATCTATGAAACGCTCTTTCGGGAAAAGGGAATTTGCCTGCATAAGGCTTCCGAACGAATTCTTGCCAGCGGGACGCTCCCACCCGGCGAATACGCGCTTCCCGGGAATGTCAGCAGTCAGTTCGCCAGCGGACTTCTGTTTGCGCTGCCGCTTCTTGACGGAGACAGCGTGATTCGTGTCCTTCCGCCGGTGGAGAGCCGGGCATATATTGACATCACCGTTGCCGTCATGAGGCTGTTTGGCGTAACGGTTGACGAAATCGCGCCCAACATCTTCTCGGTTCGGGGTGGGCAGACATACCGACCTATGGAGGCAACGGTTGAGGGCGACTGGTCGAACGCTGCTGTTTTGCATGCGTTCAATCATCTCGGTGGCAGCATCACGATTACCGGTCTGAATGATTCAAGCTTGCAGGGTGACCGGGTCTGCCTGCGGCTGTTTCGCCAATTGGAGACGCCGGGAACTGAGATTGATCTGTCCGCCTGTCCGGATTTGGGACCAATCCTGTTTGCTCTGGCAGCGGAAAAGCACGGCGCTGTATTTACGGGGACAAAACGTCTGCGCATTAAAGAGAGCGACCGTGCACAGTCGATGGCAGACGAGCTTGCAAAATTCGATATTTGTGCCGACGTACAGGAAAACGCTGTGATCATCCATCCGGGCAAGCTCCGAGCGCCCACCGAAGTCCTGTGCGGACACAATGACCATCGGATCGTCATGGCGCTGACGGTGCTTGCGAGCCGGGTCGGCGGCACAGTGAACGGCGCCGAAGCGGTGCGAAAGAGTTTTCCGGAATTCTTCGATGTGCTGCGGCGGCTTGGATTGGAGATGAGAGTAGATGGAGCTTAACAGGGACACAAAGATACTGATCGTCGGGCTTGGACTCATCGGCGGAAGCTATGCGCAGGCATTGACGGATCGGGGATATGAGGTTGGGGCGCTTGACCAACGTTCTGAAGCCATCACATATGCCATGGGAAACGGGATGATCCGGCACGGGCGCAGTGCCGTTGAGCCGGACTATATCCGTCAGTTTGACTTGATTGTCTTTGCTCTGTACCCCCATGTTTTTCTGGATTGGCTCCGGGAGAACCAGCAATGGATCAAGCGGGGCGCACTGCTGACAGACGTCACCGGTGTAAAAAGCAGCATTGTTTCTGCGGTGCAGGATATGCTGCGAAGCGATCTTGAGTATATCGGGGCGCATCCGATGGCAGGTCGGGAGGTCAGCGGCGTAGAGAACGCGAAAAAGGAGATTTTTCAGGGCGCAAACTATATCGTAACGCCGACGGAGAGGAACTCGGAGGCTGCCATTGCAATTTGCAAGCAGCTTGGGCATACCCTGGGCTTCCGGACGATCACCACCCTCACGCCGGAAAAACATGATCAGATGATCGGCTTTTTGTCGCAGCTTACACACTGCATCGCAGTTTCCCTGATGGTCTGCGCGGATTCCGAAGGCATGGCGAGCTATACCGGAGACTCATTCCGAGAGCTGACCCGCATCGCAAAGATCAACGATGAGATGTGGAGCGAATTGTTTCTGCTAAACAAAAAGGAGCTTCTGGAGCAGATGAACCTCTTTGAAGAGGCGTTTATTCATCTGCGTGACAGCATTGCACGGGACGACACGACCGCAATTCGTGAAATGATGCGCCTTTCAACGCAGAGAAGAGAATACTTTGACCGGGAGGAAGAACGGGCATGAATATGGAATTCAAACGCAAGATGCCAACGCCGCAGGCAGTCAAGGATATGTATCCCATTTCCGCCGATCTGGCGGAGCAAAAAAAAGAGACGGACAGGGCGCTTCGCGATATCTTTCTCGGCACAAGCGAACGGCTTGCGCTTATCATAGGACCTTGCTCCGCCGACAGGGAAGACGCTGTGCTGGAGTATATCTGCAGGCTGCGCGAGGTTCAGGAACGTGTGAAGGACAAAATCCTGATCGTGCCCCGCGTATATACCAACAAGCCGCGTACGACCGGCGACGGATACAAGGGGATGCTGCATCAGCCGGATCCGAACAGTTCTCCTGATATGCTGAAGGGGCTGATTGCCATCCGTAAGCTTCATATCAGGGTGCTGGAACAGACGGGTTTTTCCTGCGCGGACGAGATGCTCTACCCGGAAAACCACCACTATCTGTCGGATGTGCTTTCTTATGTGGCCGTGGGTGCGAGGTCTGTGGAAAATCAACTGCACCGGCTCACCGCCAGCGGTCTGGATATACCGGTTGGAATGAAAAATCCGACCGGCGGAAATCTGTCCGTTATGATCAATTCGATCACCGCTGCGCAACACCCCCACACCTTTGTTTATTCAAGCTGGGAAGTGCAAAGCAAGGGAAATCCGCTTGCGCATGCGATCCTGCGCGGGCTGGCCAATAAACATGGACGTTCCGTTCCCAATTATCACTATGAGGACCTGCAACTCCTCTGTGAGCTGTATGACCAAAGCGGCTTGCAAAACCCGGCGGTGGTTGTTGATACGAACCATTCCAACTCAGGTAAGCACTGGGAGGAACAACCCCGTATCGCAAAGGAGATCCTGCACAGCACCAGGCACTCCGCGCAAATCGGACGGTTGGTCAAGGGTCTGATGATAGAATCCTATCTTGAGGACGGCTGCCAGAAGCCGGACGGCGGGGTATACGGAAAATCTATTACCGACCCCTGCCTGGGCTGGGAGAGAACCGAAAGACTGATTTATGAGCTTG
>CAMGMW010000050.1 GCA_946059285.1 uncultured Clostridia bacterium | reverse complement strand
ACGCAACAAGTTTCCTCTTTCCGAACAGGACTCGCTGTGCTATAATGTCGAAAATGGGGGGGCGTTCCTATGGACACAAGCATACAAATTATAGAGATCCTGTAAAGCCGGTACCCCGACGCCCTCTGTGCGCTGCACTATGGGAAGGATTATGAACTGATGATCGCCGTGCGTCTGTCCGCTCAGTGCACAGACGCACGAGTCAATCTGATTACACCGGCACTGTTTAAGCGCTTCCCGACGCTGGACGCCTTTGCAGACGCGAAAGTGGAGGAGGTAGAGTCAATGGTGCGTTCCTGCGGCTTTTACCATCACAAGGCAAGAGACATCGTGCTCGCTTGCCAGATGCTGCGAGAGGAGTATGACCGGAAGGTGCCCGATACGATGGAAGCGCTGCTGCGCCTTCCCGGTGTCGGACGGAAGACGGCGAACCTGCTGCTGGGGGATCTGTACGGCAAGCCCGCCGTGGTCTGCGATACACACTGTATCCGCATATCGAACCGCCTCGGTCTGGCGCAGGGAAAGGATCCGGAAAAGGTAGAGCAGCAGCTCCGCGCCGTTCTGCCGCCGGAGGAAAGCTCGGATTTCTGCCACCGCATCGTCTTGTTTGGTCGCGACACCTGCACCGCACGGAATCCTGCCTGCAGCGGCTGTCCCCTGCGTCCATTCTGTAAGGAATTCCACGGATAGCGCTTTGGGGATTGCACCTTTGGAAATAATATGCTATAATAAACTGTAATAGCGTAGTTTTCCTCCCAAAAAAGGAGAGAAAATCACCATATTGCGGAGGTTTCTGATGAAAAAGTTCAAATTCCGCACCTATCTGATCTTCACATTGCTCTGGCTTGCCATGATCCTTTTGCAGTCTTTCCTGCCCTCCGGCGCCAGCTATGCCGAAAGCAGCGGATTCCTCGCCATTGTGCAGTCGGTGCTGCCATGGATCACGCACAGCGTACTGCGCCGTGCGGCGCATTTCATCGAATTCGCGCTTTTGGGCGTCTTTTCCACCGGAATGTTCTGTAATGCCAGACATTTTACCTTGTTCAAGCCCATGTTCTTCACACTGCTGTCCGCCGTGTGCGACGAGTCCGTGAAAATCTTTGCCTCCGGGCGCACGCCTCAGATCAGCGATATCTGGCTGGATTTTCTCGGCGCGATGACCGGCATTTTGCTGATGTGGCTCATTTCCCGGTTGCACAAGCAATAAACCGGGTATCATAGAAAAAAGAGGGGATTTCTTATGTGCGATTGTTGCAAGAAAAAATTCTATATCACGACACCGATTTATTATCCTTCGGATAAGCTCCATATCGGTCACACCTACTGCACCGTGGCAACCGACGCCATGGCCCGCTATAAGCGTCTGCAGGGCTATGACGTGATGTTCCTGACCGGCACGGATGAGCATGGGCAGAAAATCGAAGTCAAAGCAAAGGCTGCCGGCATCACGCCGCAGCAGTTCGTGGACAATATCGTCGCAGGTGAACGCGGCATTCTCGACCTGTGGAAGCTGATGAATATCTCCTATGACCGCTTCATCCGCACCACGGACGAATACCATGTCGAATCCATTCAGAAAATTTTTAAGAAAATGTACGAAAACGGTGATATTTACAAGGGAAAATACACCGGAATGTACTGCACACCCTGCGAGTCCTTCTGGACGGAGAGCCAGTTGAAGGACGGCAAGTGCCCGGACTGCGGGCGCGAGTGCCAGCCATCAGAAGAGGAAGCCTATTTCTTCCGCCTCTCCAAGTACGCCAAGCCCGTCCGCGATCTGCTGCTCAATACTGACTTTCTGGAGCCGCGCAGCCGTGTCAACGAGATGGTCAACAATTTCATTGACGCGGGGCTGGAAGACCTGTGCGTTTCCCGCACCAGCTTCACCTGGGGCGTGCCGGTGGACTTTGACCCCGGTCATGTGGTTTATGTCTGGGTGGATGCCCTGTTCAACTACACCACTGCGCTGGGTTTCCTGAACGAAAAATATGATGATTACGAAAAATTCTGGCCTGCGGACGTACATTTCGTAGGCAAGGAAATCGTCCGTTTCCACTCCATCATCTGGCCCGCCATGCTTATGAGCATGGGCATGCCGTTGCCGAAAAAGGTCTACGGTCATGGCTGGCTGAATTTCAACGGCGAAAAAATGAGTAAGTCCAAGGGCAACGTGGTAGACCCCTATTTACTGGCGGAGCGTTACGGCACAGATGCCCTGCGCTTTTTCCTCCTGCGCACCTTCCCGTTTGGCTCTGACGGCAATTTTTCCAACGAGCTGCTGATCTCCTGCATCAACACCGACCTCGCCAACGATTTGGGCAATCTGGTCTCGCGCACCGTCGCGATGGTCAACAAATATTTCGGCGGCAGACTTCCGGCGGAGCAGTCATATTGTCCGGAGCAGGACGACGAGTTGACGGCAATGGTCAGCTCGCTGCACGAAAGATATGAAGCGCAGATGGAGCATTTCGCCTTCCAGAGCGCGCTGAATGAAATTTTTACGGTCATCTCCCGCGCCAACAAATACATTGATGAAACAACGCCATGGGCACTGGCAAAGGATGAGGCAAACCGTCCGCGTCTGGCAAAGGTGATGTATCACCTGCTGGAAACGATCCGCGTCTGTGCGGGGCTGCTTCAGCCCTTTATGCCGGAAACCGCCGCTGAGATCCTGCGCCGTATCGGCGCGGAACAGGCGGATTGGGACAGTCTCTGCCGCTTTGGTCTGCTGCCTGCGCAGGCGCAGGTCACTGCCGGTCCCGCACTTTTCCCGAGAATCGATGCGCAAAAGGAGCTTGCGGAGCTGGATTCCATGCTCACCAAGCAAACGGAGCTTCCGCTGCCTGAGCCGTTGCCGCCGGTGTCCTTCGACGAGTTCTGCAAGGTGGAAATGACTGTGGTAAAAGTGCTTTCCTGCGAAAATGTGAAAAAGTCGGAAAAGCTGCTGAAATTCAGTCTGGATGACGGCACCGGCACACCGCGCCAGATTCTGTCGGGTATTGCAAAGTTTTACAAACCGGAAGAGCTGGTAGGCAAAACACTGGTCGCTGTCACAAATCTCCCGCCCCGGAAGATGATGGGGCAGGAGTCCTGTGGAATGCTGCTGTCGGCTGAGCGTGGAGAGACGCTGCATCTGGTCATGCTGGACGACAAGATTCCCGCCGGCGCACGGCTGGTATGATGCGCAAAATGGGCGCACCCGAGGAGCGCTCCAATATAACAACAGGATTTCGTTTTGGGAAGCGGCATGATTTCGGTCATGCCGCTTTTTCCGTTTTGAATGTCATAGTGTAAAGCGGCAGGAAGATGCACACTGTCTTCCAAACGGTTCATGAGGACGGGACAGCTTTTCAAATGGTAGATACTGCTTCGCCTGACGGATCAATCTATCCGCTTGATCTTCCTGATCCATGATTTCTTTGTTCGGCATTTCCCGTCTGTCTCAACGCTCCGCAGAAGAGCGCCAACTGCTTCGGAAACTCCCCTCCATTTAGATCCGAATCTGAATATAAAACGACCGCCTGCATTTTCGGCGGTCAGAAGCGGGAGCCGGTCATCTTGACCGGCTCCCGCTTATTTCTGGTTGTCACACCCTGTATGGCAGCCACCCTATGTCCGTATTTCTTCGGTATTGTCTGAAGCTATCGCGAGATGTACCTTTTTTGATTTCTTTTGCCGTCACGCCAGCTCCCGGTACATCGCGGAAGCGTCATCCTTGCGGACTGCCTCGGCGACCGCCAACACTTCCACTTTCACAGTGCGTTGTCCGAAAGCGATGCTGATCACATCGCCGACTTTTACATCATAAGAGGCCTTCGCCGGTTTGCCGTTGACCGTGACCCGCGCATTGTCGCAGGCATCATTGGCAACGGTGCGGCGTTTGATCAGCCGGGACACCTTCAGGTATTTATCAAGTCGCATTGTCTCCTCCTGTTATGGCTGTATCCTTTTTGCCTGCTGCATCGCTTCCGACAAATTCCGGTCGGAAGAACAGACCGATATGAACCGTTTTTATATCAGTGCTTAGCATAAGAGGCGCGTCCGAGACGCGCCCCTTGGTTTTTTATTTTGCAACTGCGTCCTTCAGAGCGCGTCCTGCCTTGAAAGCGGGAACACGGGTCGCCGGGATCTCGATGGCTTCCTTCGTCTTGGGGTTGCGACCGGTGCGGGCCTCACGCTGCTTTGCCTCGAAAGAACCAAAGCCCACAAGCTGGACCTTGTCGCCCTTGACGACAGCCTCGGTGATGGCTTCCACAGTAGCAGCCAGCGCCTTTTCGGCATCCTTCTTAGACAGGCCGGACTTTTCGGCGATCTCAGCGATCAATTCAACTTTGTTCATAAATCATACCTCTTTCAAAAAATATCTTTTGGATAATACGGCGCAACCGCAGCGGTCGCGCAACGGGCAGAAACATATCAAAATACTCTGCCTATAAAATTTACCACATACGGCGTAAATACGCAAGTAAAATTATGGAAAAAATCACCGGATATGCAGAATCCTTGCAATTTTTTCGCCTTTCGGCAGGAGCAGGCAGTCCTCATATGTGATTGCTTTCAGTAAAATGACGAGTAGGAAGTAAACGATGACCGCAACCACAATGGCGCCAAAGCACGGAATCACCATACCAGAGAAGACATGGGTCAGACCGAAATACGAACCATAGGCGGCGGCGCCCATCAAAATCGCCGCCAGTCCAACACGCCAGATGTTAGGCAAAACCTTCGGTGGATCCTTCAACACACGGCGCATGGCAAACAAATTCAGGACCATGATGGTCAGGAAGCACAGGAACGTGCCAACCGGCGCACCAAGGATAGCAATATCGGGATTGCCCACAAGAATGTAGTTGAAGATCACCTTCATGATACCGCCGATGGTGGTGTTGATGACGGGAATGATCACATGGTTATGCGCCTGCATAATCGCACTGGCAACATTAGAGATACTGGTGACGATGATGGAAAGGCTCAAAGATGCCAGCAGGATCGAGGCAAACCAGAGTTTTTCGCCGCCGTAGCCACCGAGGATCGCCATAATCGGCTCAGAGAGCACCAGCATACCGATCATACAGGGCATGGCGATCAGACCCATCAGCCGCAGAGAGGAATTCTGCACACTGCGTATGCCGCGGGCATTTTTCAAAGTCAGATGATTGGTGATGGCGGGAATAATGGCGGCACCGATGTTGGAGATAAATGCCAGCGGGAAATTAAAAATGGTCTGGCAGTAGTTGTAGATGCCCTTCGCGATGTCCGCAGCCTCCTGCACATAGTCCTCCGCGCCAGTCGCTCTGCCGATCTCCAGAAGCCGACCCATAATATTGGCAGCGCCTGCTTCCACCTGCTGCGCAGCGCTGAGCATCCGCGCCATAATGGTGGCAGAGTCAATGACGTTGATGAGCTGAAAGCCCGCCGCGCCGATGGTAATGGGCACAGCAATGGAGAGCAATGTTCTGAAGGTCTTTTTCGTGGACTCCGCGGTGCCGCCCAGCGCCTCCAGTCCCCGCGCCGATCTGCGGCGGGCGATGAGCAGGTAGAGCGCCGACAGTGCCGCGCCGATGGTAATGCCCAGAATAGACGCACCGGAGGCAAGCGGTCCTGCACCGGAAATATAGTTGACTACAATCCACGCAAAGGCAAGCCCCAGAAACAGCTTACTCAGCGCCTCGATGACCTGGCTAACCGCAGTCGGCACCATATTCCCCTGTCCCTGAAAGAAGCCGCGGCAAGCGGAGGCAATGCAGATAAACAGCACGGCGGGACCCAGCGCAAAGATGGAATATACCGCGCCGGGGTTATTCATGACATCCGATGCCAGCGGCTTTGCAAACAGCATCATGACGCCCGAGCAGACCACGCCGATGACAAGATAGGTCATCATCGCGGTTCGGTAGATACGGCGCACCTGGTTGCCGTTGTTGAGCGCACGCGCTTCGGAGATCATGCGGCTCATTGCCACCGGAAGCCCCGTCAGGGAGATGGTCAAAAGCAGCGTGTAGATCTCATAAGCGGTACTGAAATAGCCGTAATTCGCATCGCCGATGAGATGCTTGAGGGGAATCTTGTAGAACATTCCCAGCACCTTGACAATGATGGTGGACAGCGATAGAATCGCCGCGCCCGCCAAAAAGTTTTGCTTTTTGCTTTCGCTTTTCAAAGTTTATCCATCCTTTTCTTCGGAGAATATACGCGGCATAGCATATTCCGCCAGTTCCCGGACCACACCGTCGAGATCAATGGTCGGGAACTTGCCTGCGGCATAGAGAATCTGTCCCCGCACCATGGTCATGACCACGTCGTGTCCGCTGGCCGCGTACGCCAGATGGGACATGACATTGTGACAGGGCATCAGATGGGGAGAGGTGAAATCCAGCAGGATCAAATCTGCGTCCATGCCAACCTTGATCATACCGCATTCCGCTTCCCGCCCCTGCGCCCGTGCGCCGCAAACCGTCGCCATCATCAAAACCGCCTCGGCCGGCAGTGCCTTCGGATCGCCGCTGACGCCCTTTGCCATCAGTGTTGCGGCTTTGATTTCTTCGAACAGATCCAAATTATTGTTTGAGGCACTGGAATCCGTACCGAGAGCCACGTTCATGCCCGCCCGTACCATCTCCTCCACCCTCGCCGCACCGGAGGCAAGTTTCAGATTTGACACCGGGCAATGGACGGCAGACACCTTCCGCCGGGCAAGCAGTTGCATGTCCTCCGGCTCCAGCCAAACGCAGTGGGCCGCAATGGCATGCGTATCAAAGACATGGTGGCAGTCAAACAACTGCGCCGGGGTCAGACCATACTTTTCCTTGCAGGCTTCATGCTCGGATTTTGTCTCGGACAGATGGACGTGCATGCCGATGTGCTCATTAATAGCATATTCACTAATGGCGTCCCATAGACGATGATCTGAGGTATATTCTGCGTGAATGGAGGCTTCGATCCGGATGCGTCCGTTGTCATAGCCGTTCCATTTTTCCTTTAGCTCTGTCATTTCCCGGCAGCCGACATGCGTTTCGAAATCAAAGTCCTCGGAAAACAAAGAAGTACCTCGGGAGAGATTTGCTTTCATGCCGGATTCCGCCACCGCCTGCGCAGTTTCGTCACTAAAGTAATACATATCCGAAACGGAGGTAGTGCCGAAGCGGAGGCATTCCGCCAGCGACAGCAGCGTGGCAGCGCGCACGCAGCGCCCATCCAGACGATCCTCCCGGGGGAAGATGTGGTCATTGAGCCAGACGGACAGCTCGCAGTCATCGGCGTAGCCCCGCAGCGGAGACATGGCAAGGTGGGTATGGCAGTTGATCAGACCCGGCATCAGCACCATGCCCTCGCCGTTGATGATTTTTTTCGGCTGGTCCTCCGGAGCCTTACGGGACAGATAGCTGATTTTCCCGTTCGTCACGCCGAGAAACGCGGAAAACAGTACCCGCAGATCCTCATCCATCGTAACAATGGTAACATTAGAGAACAAAGTATCCATATATTTGATCCTTTCTACGGTGAATTTACCTCAATAAGCGGAAGGCATTCTCCTTCTGCTGCAGCACATCATCAATGCGGTCTATGTACTGCCCGGGGAATTTCGGATTGTGGAAGCGCTCCAGCTTCCCACCGGGGAGGTTAATCTTGGTCATCCCACCGCCGCCGAGTGAAAGAATGCTGTGCAGTTCTTCCATCATATAAATATTATACAGCCCCGCAAAGCCGGGCTGACACCAACCGACATTTTCAAAACTGCCGGACATATATTTCTGCCGGTAGAGGTAGTACGGGCGGAAGCCCGCCGCCCGCAGCATTGTTTCGGCATCCATCAGCATTTCCCGCACCGTCTGTGCGTCCGGGAGCTGCATTCGCTCAAAGAACAGGTCGGCGCCCTTCTTCAACGCCAGCGTGTGCACCGTCACATTGGTGGGTGCGAGAGACAGCACCTGCCGCAGGGAATCGGCAAAGGAGGCGCGGGTATCCGTGGGCAGTCCCGCGATCAGATCCATATTGATGCCGTCAAAGCCGGCGGCACGTGACGCCCGGAACGCCTGAACCGTCTGGGCGCCGGTGTGACAGCGTCCGACGGCTCGCAAAACGGCATCGTTCATGGTCTGGGGATTGATGCTCATACGGTCACAGCCCAACTTGCGGATGGTACGGAGCTTTTCAGGATCAAGGGTGTCCGGTCGTCCGCCCTCCACCGTATATTGTATCAGCTCGGACAAGTCAAAATGTGTCTGAATTGCCGTAATTAGCAGATGTAACTG
>CAMGMW010000049.1 GCA_946059285.1 uncultured Clostridia bacterium | reverse complement strand
GGGTTCTTTGACAGACTGAATCGCGTCGGCTGAGCCGACGCGATTGTATTTTTATCGGTACTGTATCTTCATGCCCTTGACATGCAGCGGATTGATTTGCAGCACCACACGGTCGCCGACTTTACATTCAATATCGCGTACATCCACAGCAATATGGAGCATCCCGATCTGCCCTACAACGCGGCAGCGATGACCGTTGACTTCTGCCAGTGCGCCGCCGCGGATGAATATGCCCCGGACGCCGCTGAGGATCCGCCCGACCGCATCCCGGAAGCTGGTCACTCCCGTCTGGCAGCTGACGCTAAAACCGTTGTACCAGCCCACCGGAACGATTGCCACGCGGGTGTCCTCTTTTGCTTTCCATACGGCCCCGTAGCCCGTGCTGTGTCCTTTGGGCAAAACCCGAAATTCCTCTACCTGCGTTTCGACATAGCCAATCGGCTTCAGCCCCGTTTGGAACGGTAGCCGACCCAGCAACGCAGAGCCGAGCCGTACTGCATCGCAGTGCATTTCCGGATACTTCCAAAACGCCGACGAATTGCAGCAATGCACCATGCCCACCTCATAGCCGGCCGCTTGGATCTCCCGCACGACCTGTTGAAATGCGGCAAACTCCTGCCGCGTCAGCTTTGCATTATTGAAAGCACAATTAAAATGTGTATAAATGCCGCTGATGGCAATATGCTTTTTCTCCTGATAAAGTGCCAGCACACGATCCGTCTGCGACGGTAGAAAGCCGTAGCGTCCCATCCCTGTGTCGATTTTGATATGCACCTCTGCCACATCGGAACGCGCCGCCGCTGCGTCATCCACCGCCATGGCAGACTCCTCCGAGCCGACTGTCAAAATCACACGCAGATCCAGCAGCCGGTTCAATTCTTTCGGATCGGCGGTCGACCGCAGCATTAAAATCTGCGCCGTTTCAAAGCCCGCTTCCCGCAGAAGCTCCGCTTCGCGTACCTCCGTCACGCAAAAACGATCGATGCCGTACTCTGCCAAGTGCCGTGCCAGCGGCACCGCGCCGATTCCATAGCCGTTACCCTTCACGACGGCCCAGATCGGAACACCGTTTGCCTTGCGCTGAAGCAGCTCAATGTTGTGGGACAGCGCTTCTGTTTCAACTACATACGCTTTCATACGCGTACCTCACATCAGGATTTTTCTGTATTCGGTCGTTTGTTTCGGTTCTTCAGCAGATAGAGTTTGGCATGCAGGTTCTTGTAGGCGAGGCTGCCCTTTTCCGCAATCAGGTAAGAGAGCTTTTTCAGCACCAGATCGTATTCGCCCAAAAATTCCGTGAAGTCGCCGTTGAAACCCTTTTTGAATTTATATAGCCCATACATCGGGTTGTCCTCTGACAGGTCGCCGGAAACGCCGCGGAAGTCATAGACGCGGCTGCCGGTCTCCACCGCCCACTGAATCATGTTCCATTGCAGCAGATAATTGGGCATCAGGTTGCGATGCTCATTGGAACTGGCGCCGTAGAGATACCACACCTTGTCTCCATAGTGGATGGCAAGCGTTCCGGCAATGGGCTGCCCCTCATGAAACGCCATATACAGCCGTGCGTGCTCTCCAAGGTTATCCAGCATCGCCGCAAAATATTCCGGCGGACGGGTCGCAAAGCCGTCGCGCACTCCGGTCTCAAGCATGATGCGCGCAAAATCCGGCACCATTTCCTTTCCGCAGATGCGGACCTCCACACCCTTTTTCAGCGCGACGCGGATATTATAGCGGGTCTTTTGGTGGAAGGATGCCAGAAGCTCTTCCTCTGATCTTCCGTTGAGATACAACCGGAAGACGTATTTGGGCTGAATCGCCTCGAAATTTTTCCCGCCGTCTTTCGTCCGGAAGCCCTCGGCCTCCAGAATACGGCGGAACCCCTCATGGTCGGAGGGAACATCCGGGTCGATCTTGATTACATATGCCTTGACCTCTTTTGCCAGTTCCTTTGCCGCCGCAATCAGCTCTGCAAAGGTCTCACGGTCATCCAGATCGCAAACTGGTCCGCGGCAGGCATACATCATTGTTTTCCGTACCACCGGCATTTTCCGGATCAGAAACGCAATGCTGCCCTTGATTTTTCCGTTTTCATCCCGGCTGATGATCGCACGCCAGGTCCATGCGGGTTTCTGCTTTGCCCAAAGCACGCTTTGAGAAAAATGTCCTTTTGGATGGCTTTGCACAAACGCCTCATACTCTGCCAGGTTTTCTTCATGAATCAACTCTGTCATGATCGCATCTCCATCAATACAGATAATACTATTTATTTAGTCTAACATATTCGTTCACAGTTTGCAAGCAAAACTACCGGAAGCGCCCGATGCACCTGATAGGTGTTACAATGATGTGTGACAAAATGAAAAAAGAACGGTGAACAGGGCGCTAAACTTGCGTTGTCGAGACAAATCCGAAAGCCAGGCGCCACCCTGTTCACGATGAGAAGATAACACAATCTAGTGATAATTGAATAATCTTTCCGTCATGAAATAACAAGGGCGACTGTCCGCCGCATCCGCCACGAAGGCGTATCTCTGCCGGGAAGAGTTCCTCGATTCTTTTATCCTCGTATCGTTCCGCCGCCGAGGACGATATCACCGTCATACAATACCGCCGCCTGCCCGGGCGTAATAGCCCGTTGCGGTTTATCAAAAACGATATGAACGGCACTGATTCCCACCGGTACCACAGTCGCCCATTGCTCGGGCTGACGATATCGAATCTTTGCTTTACAGCGAAACTCACCCTGCGGCGCATTGCCGCTGATCCAATGAAAATCGGTCACATCTGTCTCGTTGCGGAATAAGTCGTCATTGCTGCCGAGCACCACGTCGCCGCACTCCGGGCAGATCGCACAGACATACAACGGTTCGGGATTTGATATACCCAGTCCTTTCCGCTGACCGATCGTGTAGTGAATCACGCCCTTGTGTCTACCGAGAATATGCCCCTGTTGATCAACAAAATTACCGGGGACGGATTTTCTTCCGGTTTGCAGTTCTATGACCTGCGCATAGTCTCCGTTCGGCACAAAGCAGATGTCCTGACTGTCGGGCTTATCCGCATTGATGAAACCGTTTTGCTCCGCAATCCTGCGAACCTCGGTTTTTCTCAGACCGCCGAGCGGGAATTTCGTATGCGCAAGCTGCTCCTGTGTCATGGAATACAGCACATAGCTTTGATCCTTCGTCTCATCCAAGGCTTTTTTGAGCACGAATTTGCCGTCTTTTTCTTCAATCCTCACATAGTGCCCGGTGACAATATAATTGCAGCCGAGGATTCTCGCCCGCTCATAGAGCTTGTCGAATTTCATATATCGGTTGCAGTCGATGCAGGGATTCGGCGTGATTCCTTTTTCATAGCTTTCGATAAATTTTCGGATGACCGTATCACGAAAAGCATCCGTAAAATTGAATACATAAAACGGCATACCCAGCTTATAAGCAACGCTTCTCGCGTCTTCCACATCGTCAAGAGAACAGCAGGTACGGGAACGCTCAATGCCGATATCTTCATTATGATACAGCTTCATGGTGCAGCCGATGCAATCATAGCCCTGATCAATCATCAGTTTCGCCGCCAGAGAGGAATCCACGCCGCCGCTCATAGCGATCAGCGCTTTCTTATTCTCTTCCTTTGTTTTGTACGTCACAATACATCCTCCATCAAAACTCACGTTGTCACCGTATACCACGCCTTCGCTCCCAGCGACTTTGTTGGATGCGTCTATTTTGATGCTGGTTTTCCCGTACCGATCATTCCACGGACCTGAGCCGTAACAGAATCTTCCGATGTGCCTCTGACACATAAAAATGATCATGCTCGAAAGGCTTTGCGGTGCTGCGTGTATCAGATTGCGTACTGACTGGTATAGATCCGGTAATAAAAGCCCTTTTTCGCCAGCAGCTCCTGATGGGTTCCCTGTTCCACAATCTGTCCATGATCGATCACCAGGATCAAATCGGAATCCACGATGGTGGAGAGCCGATGGGCAATGACAAAACAGGTACGGTCATGCATCAGGCGGTCCATTGCTTTTTGCAGCAAAACTTCCGTCCGCGTATCCACATTCGAGGTCGCCTCGTCCAGAATCAAAAGCCGCCGATCCGCCAGCATGGCGCGGGCAATGGTCAAAAGCTGCTTCTGACCGCCGGAAAGATTCGTCATATCGTCTCCGACGATGGTATCATAGCCCTCCGGAAGCGTGCGGATAAAATGATCGCAATAGGCACGGTCACAGGCGGCAACGATCTCCTCCCGCGTCGCCTCCGGCTTTCCGTAGGCGACATTTTCCGCAATGGTGCCGCGGAACAGCCACGTATCCTGCAGCACCATACTGAACTGCTTTCGCATTTCCTCCCGCGACAGTGTGGCGCAATCCACGCCGTCAATGAGAATCCGTCCCTTATCCACATCGTAAAACCGCATCAGAAGATTCACGATGGTGGTTTTTCCCGCGCCGGTGGGACCGACAATCGCCACGTTTTGCCCCCGCTTGACCTCAAAACTCAGGCCCTGGATCAGCGGACTTTCTTTCTCATAGGAAAAGTCCACATTTTCAAAGGTAATGTTGCCTTCCGCCGCCTGTGGCAGAGTCCCATCGGCAGAGGTCTCCTCCTCCATATCCAGCAGTTTGAAAACCCGGCGTGCCGCAGCCTTTGCATGCTGCAAATCCCCCAGACCTCCCGCAATCTGCTCCAGCGGGGAGGCAAATTGCCTGGCGTACAGCAAAATTGTAACGACGACGCCGACCGAGGTGCTGCCGTACACGATCAGCCAGCCGCCCAGCAGGCAGATGGCGATATACGCCATCGCGTTGGAAAAGGTGATGATCGGTCGGACGATGGATGAGGTGAAATTTGCCTTGATCTCCACGTCCCGCCGGCGGCGGTTGCTCTCGCCGTGCTTCTGTTCCGTGTAGGTTTCCAGATTGTATGCCCTTGTCGTGGCAAAATTCGTGAACGCTTCCTCCGTGATGGCGTTGAGGTTGCCGGACTCGGTGAACATGCTGTAAAAATGCTTTTCACTTTTTGAGGAAAGAAAGGTGGACAGCAAGATAGACGCCGGAGTCAGCGCCAGCACAAGCAGCGCCAGCCGCCAATCCTCAGAAAGCATCATAGCCGCAATGGCGGCAATCATCAAAAAGCCGGTCATCAGAACATCAATGATCTGATGAAGATAAAAACCCATCGTGGATACATCGTCCGTCATGCGGGAAAGGATATCCCCCACCGGAGTCTGGTCCACATACCGTACCGGCAGCCGCTTGAGTTTGTCGGAAATGCGGATGCGCAGGTCACAGGTAAAGTAGCGTGTGACGACCTTGTTTAAAAGCAGGACCTTCAGGTAGCCAAACACGCTGTAGCAGGCATAAACCGCCAGCAGGACACCCAGTTGGGGCAGCAGCGTGCTCAACAGGTCAGATTCCGTTTCGCCGTCCCAATAGGCATACAGCCTGTCGATCAACCCACCCAGCAGTTTGGGAGCGGCAACACTGCATCCAATGACCACGGCGCACAGCCCGCAGGCAAGCAGCAGCCATTTCCAAATCGGTCTTGCCTCCAGGAAGAGGCGCAGCAGAGTCCGTTCCTTTTTCATTTTGCGCCACCTCCCGTCTGGGAGACGTAGATTTCCTGATAGATCCTGCATCGCGACAGCAGCGCCTCATGTGTGCCGCTGTCCACCAGACGCCCCTGATCCATGACGAAAATACAGTCCGCGCTCATAGCAGAGGTGATTCGCTGCGTGACCAGGATCTGCGTTTTCCCTTGGATGCGTTCGTTCAGCGCGGAACGCAACTTTTTTTCCGTCAGGAAGTCCAACGCGGAAAAGCTGTCGTCAAAAATATAGATCGGCGCATCCTTGACGATCGCCCGCGCAATGGCAAGTCGCTGTTTCTGCCCACCGGAGAGATTCTTGCCTGCCTGCTTGATTTCATAAGAGAGCTTTCCCGGGCAGGCATCGATGAAATCGGAAAGCTGCGCGATCCGCGCCGCTTCCCAAACCGATTCATCGGAGGCATCCGGACAGCCCATGCGGATATTCTCTCCTATGGTGCCGGAGTAAATCGCGGAGCCCTGTAAAACACTGCCTATGCTTTCTCGAATCGTATGCCAGCTGAACGCTGTGGAAGGGACACCGTCAAAGAGGATACGTCCTTCCGTGGGCGTTCGGAAGCCCAGAAGCAGTGAGATCAGCGTTGATTTTCCGCTGCCCGTTCCGCCGATCACGGATACTTTTTGCCCTGCGCGGATCTCCAGCGACACGCCGGAAACGGCGTTCTCCGTCCCGCCGTAGGAAAAGCTGACATTCTCAAAGCGGATATTGCCGCGGATATCGGCATCCACACCGTCAGAAGAATCACCCATGCCCTCTGCATCCAGCACCTGACAGATGCGTCCCGCGGCGATCTGCGCGTGCGGATACATAACAATGGCAAAAGACGCCATGATCACGCCGCCCATCACCATAGAGACATACTGAATGATGGCAAAAATATCTCCCGCACTGACGGCGCTGACCTGATGCACCATGCGCCAGCCGCCGAAATAAACGATCAGAACGACGGAAAGGTTCAGCAAAAAGGTTGCCAGCGGTGTCAGCAGCTCCATTGCGATGTTACCGCGGATGATATTTTCCGACATAATGCGGGTCGCATCGGCAATGCGCTCGTGCTCCTGTTCCTCAGAGCAAAACGCACGAATGACACGAATGCCGCGCAGCCGCTCCCGCAAAATGGCGTTTTGCTTATCAATATACAGGTCTGACTTCTCCCACAGGGGCAAAACACGCTTGCCAATGAAAATGACCGCCAGCAAAATGACAGGGACGAACGCCAGAAGGAGCAGGGATAGCACAACATCCTTCCGCATCGCCAGCACAACACCGCCGATAAAAAGCATGGGGATCGTTGCCACCGTGCCTGCCAGCATGGAAGCGACCCAGGAAACCGTATCCACATCATGTGTCGCACGGGTGACCAGTGCGGCTGTGCCCAGACGCCCGAATTCCTCAAAGGACAGCCGGTTGACCTTTCGGAAAATATCCGCCCGCAAATCGGTGCAGAAATCCGCTACAATGGTCGTAGACAGCCTTGTACCGAGCAGAACGCCGACCAGACTCACCGCGGCAATCGCCAGCATTTTGCCGCAGGCTTGCAGAATAAAGCTGAATTCTCTCTCCTTCACGCCATGATTGAGGATGTCCGACATCAGAGTCGGCAGCAGCAGATCGCAGAGAGAGGAAATCGAAATCAGCAGCGCAGCCAGCAGCAGTTTGCCGACATATGGTTTTAGATAGAAAATGATTCGTTTCATCGTATGTCCCTGAAATCGGACGCCGTGTGCGCGGTCGCCCGAAAATATCTTTTGACTTCGTGTCGTATTTTACCACAGTTTTGGGGAAATGGAATAGCTTCCGTAAAAAAAGATGTACTTTTGTCATGAGATTTTGTATAATATGGATTTGGAAACAACAGGAAGAAGGGAACCAAATGACGAAGTTGCTGTTGCATTTATTTGTCAGAAACTATCAGGATACGGAAAATCCAAAGGTACGCGCCGCCTATGGCAAGCTGGCGGGCATGGTTGGCATCGTATGCAACATACTGCTGTTTTCTGGAAAGCTGGCGGTCGGTCTGCTTTCCGGCGCTGTGTCCATCACGGCAGACGCGGTGAACAATCTATCCGACGCATCCTCCTCCTTGATCACGCTGCTGGGCTTTAAGCTGGCTGAGCGTCCGGCGGACGAGGAGCATCCATACGGTCATGCCCGCATCGAATATCTGACGGGTCTGATCGTGGCGGCCCTGATTCTGATCATCGGTTTTGAGCTTGCAAAAAGCTCTGTTGCGAAAATCCTTCATCCGGAGACGGTCGAGTTTTCGCTAATAACCTTTTGCGTACTGACCGGCTCGATTTTGGTAAAGCTGTGGATGTCGGTATTCTGCCGTTCCCTCGGCAAACGGATCAGTTCGACAACGCTGGCCGCCACAGCCGCGGACAGCCGGAATGATGTGATCTCCACAGCGGCGGTACTGCTCGGCTGCCTTGCGGGATACTTCTGGGGCTGGAAAATCGATGGATGGATCGGTGCCCTGGTGGCGCTGTTCATTCTGTATTCCGGCTGTTCCATTGCGAAGGAGACCGTCAGCCCGCTGCTGGGTCGGCAGGCAGACCCGGAGTTGGTAGAGCGCATTGAAAGTCTGATCCTCTCCCATGACAAGATCCTCGGCATTCACGATCTGATGGTACA